>DATHCS010000137.1:0-4270 GCA_035319405.1 Candidatus Dormiibacterota bacterium
CGGCCTGCTCTACCGTGCCCTCACTTGGCTGGCCCTCGAGCGTGGCCTGGATCCCGCCGCTGGTCGTGCCCTGGCGCCGCTCGCCGCCGAGGTGCAGCTGGGCGAGGACTCGGTCGGCCGCCTGACGCATGTCCTCGTGGACGGCCTGGACATGACGCGCGAGGTGCACCAGGCCCGGGTGGACCGCCATGTCAGCGAGGTCGCCCGGCAAGCGGAGGTGCGGGCGGCGCTGCGGCCGCGCCAGCGCGAGCTGGCGGCCCCTGGCCGGATCATCATGGCCGGGCGGGACATCGGCACGGTCATCCTGCCCGACGCCGATCTCAAGCTCTACCTCGAGGTTTCGGTGGAGGAGCGGGCCCGGCGCCGCGCGCATCAGCGTGGCGTGAGCGAGGGCACGCCCGCCTTCGCCAACCTGCTGGCCGAGCTGCGGGCGCGCGACGCGCTCGACAGCGGTCGCGCCGTGGCGCCCCTGCGCGTCCCCGACGGCGCCGTGGTCATCCGCTCCGACGGCCGCGAGTTCCAGCACACGGTGGCGGCGGTCGTCGCGGCGGTGCACGTCGCGGAGGGGCGGTCGTGACCCAGGACGGGCAGCCCGCCGCGCGATCGCACCCCCGGGCGACGCGCGAGGCGCCGCGCGCGATCACCGGCACCAGCTGGTTCATGCGCCTGGCGGGCGTCGCGATGCGCTTCGGCCTGGGTGCCGCAGCGCGCGTGCGCATCGAGGGCGACCTGGAGTTGCCGCGCACGGGCCCGCTGCTGCTCGTCAGCAACCACACCAGCAACGTCGATCCGCCGCTCATCGGGGCGTGGCTGCAGCCGCGCCTCGGCCGACCGGTGCAGTTCATGGCCAAGGAGCAGATCTTCGTGCCTGCCCTGCGGCCGCTGCTGCGCCACTTCGGGGCGATCCTCGTGCGCGCGGGGGGAAGCGACGTGGACGCCTACCGTGACGCGCTGGCGGTGCTGCGCGGTGGCGGCGTGGTGGGCCTCTTCCCGGAGGGCACGCGCAGCGCCGACGGCACGCTGGGCGCGCCGCACCCCGGCGCGGCCCTGATCGCCGCGCGATCGGGTGTGCCGATCCTGCCGGTGGGCATCTCCGGCGCGCACCGCTTCCTGCGCCGCAACTCGCGCCTGCCGCGCTTCGGGACGCGCATCACTATCCGCGTCGGCGAGCCGTTCCGCGTCGAGGCGGGGGAGGGTGCCGATCGACGCGCCACCACCGAGGCGGCGACCGCAGAGATCATGCGCCGCCTCGCCGCCCTCGTGGCCTCCGACCAGCGCGGCCGCTGGGGCTGACGCGGGGCGCGTGCCATACTCGCCGCGAGATGGGCAGCGTCGAGCAGGTCGTCATCGCCAAGCGCACGGGGTTCTGCTACGGCGTACGCGAGGCGATCGACTACGCCAAGCTGGCCGCCGCCGAAGGCAAGGCGACGCATACGCTGGGCCAGGTCGTGCACAACACCGGCGTGATCGCCGAGCTCGACCGGCAGGGCATCCGCACGGTCGAGCGCCTGGAGGACGTCGCCGGCGGGGCCGCGGTCGTGATCCGCGCCCACGGCGTCACGCCCGAGACCTTCGCCGAGGCGGAAGCACGCGGGCTCGAGGTTATCGACGGCACCTGCACGTGGGTGCTCCAGGAGCAGAAGGAGATGGAGCGCCTCGTGGCCGAGGGCTACACGATCGTACTGCTGGGCACGCCCAACCATCCCGAGACGGTCGGCCTGCTGGGGTTCGCGCCCGAGGCCATCGTGGTCGACGAGGAGGCCGAGTGGGAGCGGATCCCTCGCCGCAAGCGGATGGCGCTCATCAGCCAGTCGACCCAGCCACCCTGGAAGTTCGAGCGCCTGGCGGCCTTCCTGGTGAGCCGCAGCCACGAGCTGAAGATCGTCAACACCGTCTGTCCGGTCACGATCCGGCGCCAGCAGGATACCCTCGAGCTGGCGGGCCAGGTCGACGTGATGGTCGTGGTGGGAGGCCGGAACAGCGCGAATACCCGGGAGCTGACCCGGCTCTGCCAGATCGCGGGCACGCCGGTCATCCAGATCGAATCCGCGGCCGACCTCGCCGCCGACGCGTCGTTCGAGGCAGCCAGCGTGGTGGGCGTCTCGGGCGGCACGAGCACCCCCATCGAGGACCTCGAGGACGTGGCGGCCCGCATCTACGAGCTGGCCGGCACGGCTGACACCGTGGGCCGCGCGGCAGAGCTGGCCGAGGCGGCACTGCGGTCCGTGGCGGAGCCGGCCTACCGCAGCACCTCGATCGGCGGTGAGCGGCCGCGCGACGCCGCCCGCCAGCCTGGCGAGCGAGAGCGCAAGACGGGGGAGCCGGCCCGCCCGACCGGCGTCGGCGCCGCCTGAGCCGTGGCGCCCCGACGAACCGCGGCCCGTCGTCGCGGCCGCGGGTCCGTGGCGGCCGTACCCCTCGAGGGGCTGCCGGTCGTGGCCGTCGTGGGGCGGCCCAACGTCGGCAAGAGCACGCTGTTCAACCGGATCGTCGGCGAGCGACAGGCGATCGTCGAGGACCGCGCTCGCACGACGCGGGACCGGCTCTACGCGGCCGCTGAGTGGAATGGGCGGCGGTTCGTGGTGGTCGACACGGGCGGGCTGGAGCGGCGGCCGGGCGATCCCATCGAGGCCAAGGTGCAGGAGCAGGCGCGGCTGGCCATCGCCGAGGCCGACGCGATCGTCTTCGTGGTCGATGCGGCGGCCGGGGCCACGCCCGCCGACCTGGAGGCGGCCGAGTCCTTGCGCGCCGCGCGTGCCCCGGTACTGGTGGCCGTGAACAAGGCCGACAGCCAGCGCCTGGAGCTCGAGGGCGCCGAGTTCCATCGCCTCGGCTGGCCCGAGACCTATGCGGTCAGCGCGCTGCACGGCCGCGGCGTCGCGGACCTCCTCGACGCGCTGGTGTGGGCCCTTCCGCCCGAGTCGGCCGCGGAGGCCGAGCGCAAGGCACGGGAGGCGCAGGCCGAGGCTGACGCCCTCACCTTCGGCGACGAGGCGGTTGCCTGGTCTGCCGAGGCCGACGCCGCCAGCGGCACGGCCGGGGCCGCGGTGGCAACGGGCGCGGTCGACGCCGCCGAGGCTGCCTGGGACGCCCAGGTGGCGGCGGACGTAGCGGCGCTGGGACCGATCGCGATCGCCATCGTCGGGCGCCCCAACGTGGGCAAGAGCAGCCTCCTCAACGCCCTGCTGGGACAGGAGCGGGCCATCGTGAGCGAGATCGCGGGCACCACCCGCGACACGATCGACACGGCCCTCGACTGGCACGGGCAGCCCGTGCGGCTGCTCGACACCGCGGGCCTCCGGCGACGCGGCAAGGCCGCCGGCGGGCCCGCCGCGGAGCGCTACAGCAGCCTGCGCGCGCTCAAGGCCATCAACCGGGCCGATGTGGCGGTCCTCGTGCTCGATGCCCAGGACGGCCTCGCGGCGCAGGACGCGCACGTGGCGGGCTACGTCGTGGACGAGGGCAGGGGCCTCGTCGTGGCGGTCAACAAGTGGGACCTCGTGGAGGGCAAGACCGAGCGCACCTTCGACGAGTTCGCGAGCCGCCTGCGCGGACAGGCTCCCTTCCTCGACTTCGCCCCCATCGTCTCCATCAGCGCACGGACCGGGCAGCGCGTGGGGCGGGTGCTCGAGGCAGCCGTCGACATCGCCGCCGAGCGGCGACGACGGGTCGCCACGGCCGAGCTCAACCGCCTCGTGAGCGAGGCCACCTTCCGCCAGGCGCCGCCGGCGGTGAAGGGCCGCCGACCGCGCATCCTCTTCGCGACGCAGGCCAGCGTGGCACCGCCGACGTTCGTCTTCTTCGCCCGCGACGCCGCCAGCGTCCACTTCAGCTACCGGCGCTACCTGGAGAACGAGCTGCGCAAGACGTTCGGCTTCGACGGGACGCCGCTGCGGCTCGTCTTCCGCGAGCGCAGCAAGGTGCGCCTCGAACCGCGCCGGAGGGCGCGCCGGTGACCGAGACGGCCGGCGTGGCGCCGCGCGTCGCGGTGGTGGGCGGCGGCGCCTGGGGCACGACGCTGGCCGTCCACCTCTCGCGCCGTGGGCCCGTGGTGCTGGTGGTGCGCGACGCGGCGCACGCCGAGGCGCTGGAGCGGGCGCGGGAGAACGTGCGGTACCTGGCGGGCGTGCCCTTCACCAGCACCCTGTCCGTGAGCGCGGACCCGGCCGCCGTGGCCGATGCCGACCAGCTGCTGGTGATGGCCGTGCCCGCCGCGGCGATGCGCGAGTCGGCCCGCCGCTGTGCGTCGTTCGTCCACCCCGCGACCGTG
>DATHCS010000138.1:0-4251 GCA_035319405.1 Candidatus Dormiibacterota bacterium
CCTCTGGGTGGACGCCAAGGGGCACCTCTGCCACACCTATTCGTTCCTCGGCGTGGAGAGCTACAAGCAGGTGTCGAGCCGGCCGATCCCGACCGGCGACGTGCTCGTGAGGATGCTCTTCGAAGCGGACCAGCCCAAGCGCGGCACGCCCGGCAGGGTGACCCTGTGGGCCAACGGCGAGCAGATCGGCGAGGGTCGTCTCGAGCACACCGTGCCGATCGCCTTCACCAGCTACTCCGGCATGGACATCGGGCGCGATAACGGCCTGGTGGTGGATCTCGCCTACGAGGATCGGGCTCCGTATGCCTTCAGTGGCACGATCCGCAGCGTCGTCTTCGACCTCCTGCCGGGGAGCCACGAAGCCGAGAAGGCCCTGCACGAGGAAGCGGCAGCACACGCCGTGGCGGCGGGCGCCGGGGCCTGAGCTTAGGCGGTCACCTCGCGCACGCGCACGGGGCGGCCCTCGCGCCAGCTGCGCGTGGCGGCGAGCGCCAGGCGCAGCGTCTCGAGCGCGTCCTCGGGTCCCGGGCTGGGCGGTTCGCCGCGCACGAGGGCATCGAAGAACGCCTCCAGCTCGCGCCGGAAGGCGGCCTCGAAGCGATCGGGGAAGTTCTCGAAGTGGTCGCCCTCGTAGCCGAAGCGTCGCGACCAGGTGGCGGGGGTCTTCTGGGGGGCCTCCACGATCACCTTGCCCAGCGCCCCGAACACCTCCGTCCGGATGTCGTAGCCCCAGGCGGAGTGGCGTGACATCTCGACCACCCCGAGCGCGCCGTTCTCGAACCGCAGGACCGTCACCGCGGTGTCCACGTCGCCGGCCTCAGCGAAGCGCTCGTCGAACAGCACGCCGCCCCAGGCCTGCACCTCCTCCACCTCGCCCACGAGGAAGCGCGCCAGGTCGAAGTCGTGCACGCTCATGTCGAGGAAGGCGCCGCCGCTGTGGCGCAGGAACTCGAGCGGCGGCGGGTAGGTGTCGCGCGAGTAGGCGCGGAACTGCTCGATGCGTCCCAGCTCGCCCGAGGCGATCAGCTCCCGTGCCCGGACGTACCCCGGGTCGAAGCGGCGCATGAAGCCGAGCTGGAGGGGGACGCCCCGCTCCCGCCAGCGCGCCACGACGCGTTCTGTCTGGGCCAGGTCCAGCGCGATCGGCTTCTCGCTCCACACGGCCTTGCCGGCGTCGAGCGCCGCCTCGATGAGCGCGGCATGCGTGCTGGTGGGCGTGACGATCACGACCGCGTCCACGGCCGGGTCGGCGATCGCCTCGAGCGGCTCGCCGAGCGCGCGAGGGGCGCCCGCGATGGCCCGGCCACGCTCCGCTGCGGCGGGATCGGGGTCGGCCACCACCATGACCCGTGCCTGGCCGATGCCGGCCAGCGTTCGCAGGTGAGTCAGGCCCATGCGCCCCGCCCCCAGCACGGCCACGCCGATGGCCTGTGGGTCGCGAAGGCGGAACTGGCCCTCCATCAGCACCGATTATCGGGCCGGGCCGGGCTTCAGGCAGCGGCGTGGCGTGATCCACTGTCATGAACCCGAATAGGGCCGTTCGCCTCTAGGCCGCGCTGGGCGTTGCGCCCAGCATGCTCCATGGCCGGAGGTGGGCATGGTCGTCCGGCAGCATCGTCGGATCGTCAGCCTCGTCGCCGTGGTCATCGGCCTCGTGCTAATGGCCGGCCTCGCCTACCTTGGTGCGGGCCTCTTCCTCTACGACCAGATCAGTCGGGTCAAAAGCGGATGCGCGGGCCGCTTCGCGACGGTGACGCCGGCGAACCTCGACTATCGCCTCGCGGAGGACGACCTGGCGGGATCGCTGGTGATTCGCTTCCCCCTCGCCGCCTACCGGATGCCCGAGTACCAGGAGGTGAGCTTCCCGAGCCGGCCGGACGAGCGCTTCCCCAGCGTCACGATCCGGGCTTGGTGGATCCCCGGGACAAGGACAGATGCTCCCGCGGTGATCCTGGTCCACGGGCGCCACAGCTGCCGCAAGGACTGGACCGTGACCATCCCGGCAGCGATGCTCCACCGGGCCGGGTTCGCGACTCTCCTGATCGACCTGCGTAACCAGGGTGCGTCCGACCTCAGCGAGGGGCCGACGCAGGGGCGCTACTACGGCGGACTCGTCGAGTACCGGGACGTCCTTGGTGCATGGGATTGGCTGATCGCCCAGCGCGGCCTGAGCGCGTCCAGCATCGGCCTCTTCGGCACGTCCATGGGTGGCGCGACGGTCATCTACGCGGGCGCCCATGAGCCTGCGGTGCCGGCCGTCTGGGAGGACAGCAGCTTCGCCGACACGGAACGGCGGATCGCCGAGGAGATCGATCAGTCGTTCGGCGGTCCCATGAGCCTCATCGCGCCGGCGGGCGGCATCGTCGCGCCCCTCGTGGCCGGCGTCGACATCTATGGTGAGACGCCGCTGAGCGACCTGGCCGCGCTACGGGGTCGCTCGCTCTTCATCGTGCACGGGGAGGCGGATCAGGTCACGCTGCCGCACCACGCCGTCGATCTCTACCGGCGCGCGCAGGAGTCGGGGGTCCGGGTGGAGCTCTGGAAGGTGCCCTACGCCGGCCACACCTGGGAGGTTGTTGTGGACCCGGTCCAGTACGAGCAACGACTGGTGGCCTTCTTCGGCGCGCAGCTCCACTGAACGCGGGCGTGCGCCAGCTCACGCCGGCCGGTCCTGCGACGGCGGATCGTCAGGCCCGGCCGCGGGCCCGGGCGAAGCCGGCCGATCGCGGATGTTGCGGCCGATGTTGCCCACCAGCAGCGCCACCGCCGAGACCAGGTAGAGCTGGCCGATGAGGCCCTCGGAGACCGCGACCATTCGCGTCAGGGCCGTGGCGGCGGTGAAGTCCCCGTAACCCACGGTGGCCAGCGTCACGTAGCTGAAGTAGAGGTAGTCCGACTGGTTGGGCGTGCTGGTCTGCACGAAGAACGCCGTGCCCTGCAGGTCCGCCAGCAGCGGGAAGAAGTACGCGTACGCGAGGCCGATGAGCAGGTAGATCGAGAGCGCCCCGAGCACGAGGCGGAAGGTGATGACCGGGCTGCGCACGATGCGCAGCAGGATCACGCCCGGCGCCAGGATCGCCAGGAGCAACCCGATCGCCTCGGCCATGCTGGTGCCCCACGAGCCGGCCGCGAAGAGCCCCACCGCGCTGCCGGCCACGCCCAGGACCACCACCACGGCCACGGCGCGCACCGTGCGCCGGTGCGCGCCCGAGGTGTGCAGCACGAAGAGCAGCGTGCACCCGGAGAGTGCCACGCTCAGGAAGCGGGTCGCCGGGCCGGTGGCCGCCGCGAACGCGAAGACGGTCAGCAGGATGAGCAGGAGCGCGAGACCGTAGTCATCACGCCGCTCGAGGAGGCTCTCCGCCTGCTGGCGCCGGGTCTCGCCGGGAACGCGCGAGGGCAGCATCGTCGGCGGGATGGTAGCGCGGCCGCGGCCCGGGACGCGCCACTCACGCGTCAGGACGTCGACCGGGGCGCGGCGCCCACCCGCTCAGCCGCCGACGCCGTGTGTCACCACCCCGGGACGATCCCGTGGTTGCGGTAGCGGCCCGGACGGGCCACGACCGGCTCGGCCAAGCGGCCACCAGGCAGCGTCGCCAAGCAGCGTGGTGATGGCCGGCACGAGCAGGGAGCGCACGATGAAGGTGTCGATCAGGACGCCCAAAGCGACCGTCGTGCCGACCTGGGCGAGGATCGTCAACGGCGAGACGACGAGGGCCAGGAAGGTCCCCGCGAGGATGATGCCCGCCGAGGTGATCACCGCGCCGGTGCGCGCCGAAGCGGCCCGGATCCCGTCCCGGGTGCCGCGCCGGGCGGCCTCCTCGCGCACGCGGCTCATGAGGAAGATGTTGTAGTCGGAGCCCAGCGCCACGAGCAGCACGAAGACCATCAGCGGCAGGAAGTAGTTGAGGCCCGGCTGGCCGAGCACCGTCTGGAACCACCACGAGCTGAGGCCCATGGTGCAGAGGTACGACAGCAGGACCGTGCCCACAAGGTAGAGCGGTGCGACGAGGCTGCGCAGCAACAGGGCCAGCACGATCAGCACGCCCAGGACGGTCAGGATCGCGACGCGCAGGAAGTCCTGGTCGATCGCGTCCCGCAGGTCCACCTCCTCGGCCGATGCCCCGCCGACCAGCGCCTGCGTGGCCGGCCCTGACCGGCCCACGTCTGCGGCGACGGCCCGGATGCGGGCGACGGTCTCGAAGGCCGCCGATGAGTAGGGGTCGTCGGCCAGCTGCACGGTGACGCGGG
>DATHCS010000139.1:0-5400 GCA_035319405.1 Candidatus Dormiibacterota bacterium
AGCTCCGGTGGCCGCCAGATGCCCGGGCACTACGGCGCGGCGGTCCACAACATCCTCTCCACCAGCTCGCCCGTGGCGACCCAGCTGCTGCATGCGGTGGGGATCGCGCTCGCCGCCCGGATCCGCCAGACCGACCAGGTCTGCCTGACCGCACTCGGCGAAGGCTCGAGCAACCAGGGCGACTTCCACGAGGGCCTCAACTTCGCGGGCATCCACCGGCTGCCGGTCGTCTTCGTGGTCGAGAACAACGGCTACGCCATCAGCGTGCCGATGTCGCTGGAGAGTGCGGTGCCCGACATCGCGATGCGCGCGGCGGGCTACAACATGCCCGGCGTGATCGTCGACGGCGCCGACGTGCTGGCCTGCTACCGGGCAGGCCGCGAGGCCGTGGCACGCGCCCGCCGCGGCGATGGACCGACGCTCATCGAGGCCAAGGTGACGCGCCTCACCGCTCACTCGTCGGACGACCAGCAGACCAAGTACCGTAGCGCGGAGGAGCTGGAGCGCGAGAAGGCGCGGGACCCGCTGCCGCGCTTCCGGGCCCAGCTGCTCGAGGCGGGCGTGCTCGACGCGGAGTTGCTCGCCGGGATCGACGGAGAGGTGCGAGCCACGGTGGAGGAAGCCACCGAGTGGGCCGAGGCCCTGCCCGAGCCCGATCCGGCAACGGCCATGCGCTGGGTCTACGCGGAGGCTGAGCCGGGAGCCGGGCGCGGCGGCCCGACAGGGCAGGGGGCCTGAGGTGGCCGTTCGCACGCTGATCGAATCGATCCGCGAGACGCTCGCCGACGAGATGCGGCTGGACCCCACGATGATCGTGCTCGGCGAGGACGTCGGGCTGAAGGGCGGCGTCTTCCTGGCGACCGACGGGCTCTTCGCCGAGTTCGGCGGGGAGCGCGTCATCGACACGCCGCTCACCGAGTCGCTCATCGTGGGCGCCTCGATCGGTGCGGCCGTCAACGGGCTGCGGCCGGTCCCCGAGATCCAGTTCGCCGACTTCATCATGCCGGCCTTCAACCAGATCGTGAGCGAGGCGGCACGCCTGCGGTACCGCTCCAACAACACCTTCAGCTGCCCCATCACGATCCGCGCCCCGTACGGCGGCGGCGTGCATGGGGCGCTCTATCACAGCCAATCGGTGGAGGCCTTCTTCACGCACGTGCCTGGCCTCAAGGTGGTCGTGCCGAGCACGCCCTACGACGCGCGCGGCCTGCTGCGGAGCGCCATCCGCGACCCGGACCCGGTGCTCTTCTTCGAACACAAGAAGCTCTACCGGTCCGTGCGCGGCGAGGTGCCCGAGGGCGAGTACACCGTGCCGCTCGGGCAGGCACGGGTCTCCCGGCCGGGGGACCACGTCACGGTGATCGCCTACGGGTTGATGGCGCACCTCGCTCTGGAGGCTGCCGAGCTGGTCGAGCCCGACGGGGTGAGCGTGGAGGTCGTCGATCTGCGCACGCTCCGCCCACTCGACCGCGAGACCGTGCTCGGCTCCGTGCGCAAGACCGGCAAGTGCGTCATCGCCTACGAGGACAATCGCTTCGGCGGCTACGGGGCTGAGGTGGCGGCGATCCTGGCCGAGGAGGCGTTCGAGTACCTCGACGGCCCGGTCACTCGGGTGACCGGGCCTGACGTGCCGGGCGTGCCCTACAACCACCGCCTCGAGGAGTGGTTCATGCCCGACGCGGAGCGCATCGCGGAGGCGATCCGGAGATTGGCCGCGTACTAGTCGCGGTCGAGCCGCGAGGGCACCCCGGGCGCGCTCAGGGTTCGACGGCGTAGATCGGCCACTCGCCGGGCACGCCCTTGAGGCGGTGGCGGCCCCGGTCGCCGAAGCGGAACCCGGACCCGGCGACGAGATCCTTGACCGTCCCCGAAACGAGCACCTCCGACGATCCCGCGAGCGCCGCCACGCGGGCGCCCGTGTGCACGGCGACGCCGCGCAACCGGCCCGCTCGCTCCTCGCACTCGCCCGTGTGCAGGCCTATGCGGATCTCAAGCCCGAGCTCGCGCACGGCATCCACAGCCGTGGTCGCGCAGCGGATGGCGCGCCCCGGGCCGTCGAAGGCCGCGAAGTAGCCGTCGCCGGCGGTATCGATCTCCCGTCCGCGAAAGCGCGCCACCAGGCCGCGCAGGCAGTCTCGTTCGGCGTCGAGTAGCGCCGCCCAGCGTCGGTCGCCGAGCTCCACCGCCCGGGCCGTGGAGTCGACGATGTCGGCGAAGAGGACGGTGGCCAGCACCCGATCGTCGTCTTCCGCGGCGGCGGCCTCGGGAATGCCATCGACGAAGGTGCCGATCTCGCGCAGGACGGCGTCGGTGTCGCCGGCGAGCGCCATCGTGTCCTGGCCGGCCAGCTCCGTGTACCTGGCGCCCGGGATGCAGTCGGCGACGTAGCGCGAGCCGTCCTCGTGCGCGTCGCTGCGAGCGATCACGAGCGTGGGCACATGGATCGAGCGAAGTGCATCCCGGATGTCTGTCTCGCGATCGATCCGCGACAGCGCCAGTGCGTCCTCGGCGCTGCCCCCGAGCCGCTGATCCTCGGCAAACCACTGGATCAGGGCCTGATCGTCGGCCCGGCTCGGGGCGCCGCCGCGAACCCATTGGGCGGCCAGCTCCGGCGTGCCCCACGAGCCGCGCACGAGCTCGACGTAGCGCTCGAACTGCTCGTCTGTCTGGGCCCAGGGGTAGTCGGGTGCCCAGGCGCCGCGCGCTGAGGGATGGAAGAGGACCAGGCCCGCCGTGCGCGCGGGGTGGACGGCCGCGAACATGGCACAGAGCGTCGTGCCCCCCGCATGACCCAGGCCGATCATCACCGCCCGCCGCGCACCGACCGCATCGAGCACGGCCACGAAGTCGTCGAGGCGGCTCTCGATGGTGGGCAGCTGCTGCGGACTGAGGCGGTCAGAGAGGCCCATGCCGCGCCGATCCAGGCGGATCAGCCGACCGGTGGCGGCAAGCCGCCGATCGATGCGCGCGAGCGTGGGCTCGGCCCACTCGTGCTCGATGTTGGAGATCCATCCGCGCACCAGGACGATGTCCGGTGGCCCCTCGCCGATGACCTGGTAGGCGACGTAGGTGCCGTCCGAGGTGCGCGCGTAGCGGGTCTCAACGGCCATCCTCGCAGTTTGGCCAACCGGTCGATACCTCGCAACGCCTGGCGACAAACCCGTCCCGATGCGCGACACTACGCCACGTTCGAGCGCCCGCAACGGCGCCTGCGAGGAGAGGCTGACGTGCCCAAGGTGACCATGCCGCAGCTCGGGGAGAGCGTGGCCGAGGGGACCATCGGCAAGTGGCTCAAGCAGGTCGGCGACCACGTCGACAAGTACGAGCCGATCGTCGAGGTGATCACCGACAAGGTCAACGCGGAGGTGCCGTCGCCCTTCGAGGGGACCCTCACCGCGATCCTGGTCCAGGAGGGCGAGACCGTCCCCAACAACGCCGAGATCGCCGTCATCGAGGCGGCCGGCGAGACGACGGCCAGCAGCGCCGCTGCCCCCGCGCCGTCCGGGCTGGAACAGCCAGCGGCAACGAGCGCCGCTGGGGCGTTGAGAACGGTGAACGGAAACGGCAAGGAGCGCACCGTGCTGGGCCTCGGCCCGAGCGGACCGGCGGGCTCGGACGAGCGCCCGGTCGACGAGATGCGCACCGCGACCACGGCCGCCGCACCCGCCGCGGAGCCCGCGGAGTACGAGGGCCGCCTCACGCCGGCCGTGCGACGCCTCGCTCGCGAGCACGAGATCGACCTGTCCCTCGTGCATGGCACGGGTCACGCCGGGCGCATCACGCGAGAGGACGTGCTGGCCTACATCGAGGCCCGTCGGTCGGGGGCGCCCCCGGCAGCGCCGGGCCCTGCGGCCACCGCGGCGGTGCCGGCGACCGCTCCGGCCGTCGGCGCGCCGCCGCCTTCGCCGGTCGCAGCTGGCGATTCGCTCAAGCCGCAGACGCCGATGCGCAAGGCCATCGCAGCGCAGATGTCGCGTGCGCTGGCCGTGCCGACGGCCTTCAGCACGGTCGAAGTCGACATGTCGGCTGTGGTCGCCCGTCGCGATGCGGTCAAGCGCGACTACCAGGCCCGGGAAGGCCTTTCGCTGTCGTACGTCGCGTTCGTGACCAAGGCCGCGGTCGAGGCCCTGCGCCGCCACCCGGACTTCAACGCCCACTGGACGGACGAGGGGCTGTGGCGCCGCAAGGCCATCAACGTCGGGGTGGCGGTGGCGGTGGAGGACGGCCTCGTGGTGCCGGTCATCAAGGACGCCGACCAGTTCAGCATCCACGGCCTCAACCGCGCCATCAACGACCTTGCCGAGCGGGCGCGCGGCAACAAGCTTCGCCTTGACGACATCCAGGGCGGCACCTTCACGGTGGACAACACCGGCTGGACGGGCTCGACGCTGACGATGCCCATCATCAACGTGCCCGAGGTGGCCATCCTGACCATGGAGAACATCGTCAAGCGGCCGGTCGTCGTGGAGGGCCCGCAGGGCGACGCGATCGCCATCCGGCCCGTGATGAACATGGTGCTCGGGATCGACCACCGCGCGACCGATGGCGCGCAGGCCGGCCGCTTCCTGGCCGACGTGAAGCGCTGGCTCGAGGCGGTCGATTCCGCGACCCCGATCTGGTAGCGGCGCCCGCGCGCGATCAGCCCGAAGCCTGGACCTCGGCAGCGGCCCCATCGACCGGGACGGAGAGCTGGGGGAGATCCTCGAGCGGCGCCCCCGGCAGTCGCCTCGTGGCCCACAGCGAGACGATGGCCAGGAACGCCACCGCGCCGACGGCCAATCGCAGCCCGTCGAGCAGCGCCGCACCGTAGTCGTCCGCGGCGGCCGCGGCCTGGTCCGCCGGAAGGCCGGCGGTCACCAGGAGCTGCTCCGCCTGGCTGACCGGGACCACGTCGAGGCCACTCGACTTCGCGTAGTCGGTCAGCGCGGTGCGCACCTCGGGCGGGATGGCGGGGTTGTCGCTGATCCGGTCGACGAAGGCGGCGGTCAGCCCCAATAGCAGGATCGAGCCGATGAGCGCCGTGCCCAGCGAGGCGCCCAGGTTCTGGGCCGTGCCCTGGATGCCACCCGCCTCGCTCGTCTTGCTCGGGCCGACCGAGGACATGATCACGTTGCCCAGTTGGGAGGCGAGCAGCCCGGCCCCGACGCCGAAGATGGCCAGCCCGATCGTGAAGCCCGCGGCGTTGAGCTGCACGTCGATGGTGCCCAGGACCACGGCCGCCCCGATCGCCAGCGCCACGAGGCCGGCCTGGGAGACGCGCTTCGGCGAGAGGCGACGGGCCAGCCGCGGCCCGGTGAGCGCCGCAAGGAGCATCGTCACCGAGAGCGGGAACAGCCGCTTGCCGGTCTCGAAGGCATCCAGCCCCAGGACCACCTGCAGGTAGACGGGCAGCACGAAGAA
>DATHCS010000140.1:0-4563 GCA_035319405.1 Candidatus Dormiibacterota bacterium
CGGCGAGGCTGCCGCTCCTGGCTCGCGCCCGTCTCGCCGAGGCGGCCACGGACGTCGGGGCGGCACGCACGGGCCTCCTTGCGCTGAGCCCCTTCGCCACGCTCGAGCGCGGCTACGCCTTGGTTCGACGAGCCGACGGCACGGTGGCACGCGAAGCCGCCGCAGTGGCCGTGGGCGAGGCCCTCGACGTGCGCCTCGCGCGGGGCGCGTTGGACGCGCGGGTGGAGCGCGTGCGAGACTCCGGCGCATGACCGGCACGCCATCGCCAACCTCCGAACGCGATGAGCGCCTCGCCGCGCTGCCGTTCGATGCCGCGCTGGCAGAGCTCCAGGAGGTCGTGGCGCGCCTCGAGCAGGGCGGCCTGCCGCTGGAGGAGTCGATCGCCCTGTACGAGCGCGGCGTAGCCCTTCACGACCACTGCGCGCGGCAGCTCGGCGACGCCGAGCTGCGCGTCCAGAAGCTGGTCGAATCGGCCGGCGGGACGCTGCGCGCGATCGACCTCACGCCGGACGAGGCGGACGAGGCCTAGTCGATCCGCGACCGCCGGGACCATCGGGCCGGTGGCGCGATCCGACGAGGCGGGGCAAGATGGCGCCATGACCGCTCGCCCCCCGGCGAGGCTGCGCCTGCGTGGCCTGCCGGTCGTGTCGCTGGGGGTGGTCCTGGCGTGGGTCCTGGCGGCCCCGTTCGCGACCGTCAGCGCGGCTCCCGCCGCGTCGGCCCCGGCTGCTCCGGCCCCCGTCACGAGCGCCCTGTCGCGCTGGACCGGCGGTATCGACCTGTACCGCTCGGGTGCCTTCGTCGTGCAGGGCACCTGGTACTGGTGCACCGCGGCGAACGCCCAGATCATGCGCAATATGAAGGACGGCGTGGCCAACCACTCGCAGGCGACGCAGGGCGCCTACTTCGCCTACATGCGGGCGCACGATCGCTACAGCTTCCCGGTCACCGACGGCACCGATCCGCAGGGCTGGGCGCTCGGCATCGCTCACTACGTCGACGCTCGCTACCGGCTGCTGACGTACACCTCCTTCGACGCGGCCCTGCGCGACGCCGTGACCCGCATGCGCCTCTCGGGCCTTCCCGTCTCGATCGCGGTCATGCACGGGGCGCATGCCTGGGTGCTGAACGGCTTCACCGCCACCGCGGACCCCGCGGTGACCCGCAGCTTCACGGTCACCAGCGTGCGCGTCACGGGACCGCTCTACGGCAAGAGCGGCAACACCTACGACCTGCCGCCGGACACGCGGCTCACCACCGCGGCCTTCCGCAGCTACTTCACGCCCTTCCACTACGGTCGCGTGCACATGGTCTGGGAGGGGCGCTACGTGACCATCCAGGCCATCCCCCGGGTCGCCGCCGTGGAGGCCCCAGCGGCCAAGCCGAAGGCCGGCCCGGCGAAGCCGGTGGCCTTCGTGCCGCGCCTGACCCTCAATCCGCCCTTGCGCCGGATCCCCGTGTGAGCAGGAGGTACTGATGCGCGCGTCGACCCCCCGCCGAGGACGCCCCCTGGCCGTGGCTGCGACCGGGGCGTTGCTGGCGCTGAGCCTGACGGCGTCCGGCACGTTCGCCGTGGCGGTCCGCCCGGTGCCCTCCGTGGGCAACCCCGCGCCGGCCGCCATGGGCCTGCCCGCGTGGAACGGCGGCATGGACCTCTACCGCCCCGGCGTCTTCGCCACGCAGCAGACGTGGTGGTGGTGCCAGGCGACGGCGGCCCAGATCATGCGCAACATCGTCTACGGGCTGGAGGACCACTCGGCCACCACGCAGCGTCGCATCTTCAACTACATGCGCGCCAACCAGCGATACGCCTTCCCCTACGGCTACGGCACCGACCCGCAGGGCTGGGCGGCCGGCCTTGACCTGTACGTGGACGAGAGCTACCGGCTCTACACCTACAGCAGCTACGACACCGCGCTCAAGGAGGCCGTCACCCGCATGCGTCTGACGCAGCTGCCGGTGTCCGTGCTGGTGATGACCGGCTACCACACCTGGGTGCTGCACGGCTTCACGGCCACGGCCGACCCGGCGGTGACCAGCGACTTCACGGTCACCAGCGTGCGCGTCAGCGGCCCCCTCTACGGCAAGGCCGGCAACACCTACGACCCGCCGCCCGACACGAAGCTCTCCACGGCCGCCTTCAAGGCCTACTTCAAGCCGTTCGACTTCGCACCGGTGCGCATGGTCTGGCAGGGCCAGTACATGACCGTGCAGCCCATCCCGCGCGCGGGTTACGTCGAGTCGCTCTGAGCGGGGGCTCGGCGCAGCCGGCCCGCGCGCAACGCTGCGGTACCATCCGCGCGGGGCCGCCTCGGGGCGCCAGCCGCAGCAGGAGCACCTCGTGACCATCCTCGCCTCGCTCCGCGGACCGGAGGACCTGCGCACGCTTTCGGACGCCGAGCTGACCCAGCTCTGCGCGGAGATCCGCACCACGATCATCGAGACGGTGGCCCACACGGGCGGCCACCTGGGCAGCTCGCTGGGCGTCGTCGAGATCGCGGTGGCGCTGCACCGGCTGCTGGAGAGCCCGGTCGACCACATCGTCTGGGACACCGGTCACCAGGCTTATCCCCACAAGCTGCTGACGGGCCGGCTGGAACGCTTCGGCACGCTGCGGCAGCTGGGCGGCGTGGGCGGCTTTCCGCGCCGCAGTGAGAGCCCCCACGACGTGTTCGACGGGGGCCACGCTGGGACCGGGTTGTCGATCGGGGAGGGCCTCGCGCTCGCCCGCGACGAGCGGGGCGGTCACGAGCGGGTGGCCGTCGTGGTCGGCGACGCGGCACTCATCAGCGGCCTGTCGCTCGAGGCGCTCAACGACATCGGCCATCGCCAGGTGCGCCTGCTGATCGTGCTCAACGACAACGAGATGAGCATCTCGCCGACGGTCGGCGCCCTCAGCCAGTACCTCTCGCGGATCAAGCTCTCCGGCACGTGGCGCGAGTCGAAGCGCGCCTACGACCGCGCCGTCGAACGGCTGCCGCTGGTGGGGCGCCAGGTGCTCGAGGTGTCGCGGCGCCTGCGCGCCTCGGTGGTCGAGTTCGCGCAGCCGGGCCAGCTCTTCGAAGACCTCGGCATCACCTACATCGGACCGGTCCCCGGACACGACCTGCGGGCACTCGATGCCACCTTCCGTCGCGCCCTCCACCAGGACGGCCCCGTCATCGTGCACGTGCGCACGCAGAAAGGCCGCGGCTACCGTCCCGCCGAGGCCGACCAGGTCGGCTTCCATGGCGCCGCGCTGCCGCCCATGACGGTGGTGCCCGCCACGCTGCCGGTCGGGCTGGGCGACGGCGACGCGACCCCCTCGCAGGCGCAGGCCGAAGCGGCCAAACGCCGGCCACCGAGCTACACGACGGTCGTGGTCGGCGAACTCCTGGCCGTCGCGCGGGAGGATCCCCGGGTGGTGGCGATCACGGCCGGCATGCCCACCGGGACGGGCCTCCATCGCTTCGCCGCCGAGTTCCCCGACCGCTTCTACGACGTCGGGATCGCCGAGCAGCACGCCGTCACGCTGGCCACGGGTCTCGCCATGGGCGGCCTTCGGCCGTTCGTGGCGGTCTACTCCACGTTCCTGCAGCGGGCCTTCGATCAGACCGTGCACGACGTCTGCCAGAACGACCAGCCGGTGGTCTTCGGGGTCGACCGTGCGGGCCTCGTCGGCGAAGACGGCACCAGCCACCAGGGCATGTTCACCCTGCCGGCCCAGCGCCAGCTGCCCAACCTCATCGTCGCTTCGCCCAAGGACGAGCAGGAGGCGCGCCGCCTGGTGCGCACCGCCTTCGGGCAGGACCACCCCTTCGCCCTGCACTACCCGCGCGACCCCGGCCTCGACCTGCCGTCGGTCGAGCCCGAGCCCGTGCCGATCGGGCGCGCCGAGCTGCTGCGCGAGGGGACCGACCTGCTGATCGTCGGCTTCGGGCCCATCGTCATGCGCGCCCTGGAGGCGGCCGCCCTGCTGGCGGAGGAGGGTTGGTCGTGCGCCGTGATCAACGCCCGCTTCGCCAAGCCGCTCGACCGCGACCTCATCGTCGATCAGGCGCGCGGCAAACAGCTCGTGGCCACCGTCGAGGAGAGCGTCGTCAGCGGCGGCTTCGGCAGCGCCGTCCTCGAGGCGATCGCGGAGGCCGGCCTCGCGGATCCCGCGCTGCGCGGCGTTCCGCTTCGGCTCATCGGCCTGGCCGCGGACCGCTTCATCGACCACGGCTCGGTGAGCGACCTTCGGCACCTCGTGCGGCTCGACCGTGATGGCCTCGCGGCCCAGCTGGTGGAGGCGCTCGCCGCGGTCGGGGCGCGCCCCAGCGAGGCGCCCACGCCGCTGCGGCGGGCGCACCGACGGACGGCCTAGGCACGGTCCGCGTCCGGCTCGACCAGCTGGTCCTGGAACGCGGGCTCGCCGCGTCGCGGTCGCGGGCGCAGGCGCTGCTGCTCGCGGGCCGCGTGCGCGTGGGCGAGGGGAGCGCAGGGCGCACCGATCGCAAGCCCGGTGACCTCGTGAGCCCGGCCATCCCGCTCGAGCTGGTGGAGCGGGCGCCGTTCGTCTCCCGCGGAGGCGAGAAGCTGGCG
>DATHCS010000141.1:0-9763 GCA_035319405.1 Candidatus Dormiibacterota bacterium
TGGCCACGATGGCGCGCCTCCTGACCCGTCGCGGTAACCGGGTCGGCGCGGTGCTCTACGACAGCCAGGTGCAACGGACCGTGCCGGCGGGGAGCGGCCGCATCCAGGTCCTCCACCTGCTCGACGAGCTGCTGCGCCAGCCGGCGCCAGCCAGCGCGCCGTTCACCGACCTGGGGCCGCTGCTCGAGGTCGGCGGCCGGGCCTTCAAGCGCCGCTCGCTCGTCTTCCTCGTCTCGGACTTCATCTGCCAGCCCGGCTGGGAGAAGCCGCTCGACCATCTCAACCGTCGCCACGAGGTGATCGCGGTGCGGCTGCGCGACCCTCGCGAGGTCACGTTGCCCGACATGGGTCCGCTCATCCTCGAGGACGCGGAGACCGGCGAGCAGCTCTACGTGGACACCCACGACGGCCGCTTCCGGCAGCGGTTCGAGGCGGCCGCCGAGGCGCGTGAGCAGGCCGTGCGGCAGGCCTTCCAGCGTGCCGGCGTCGACGCGCTCGCCCTCTCGACCGATGAGGACCTGGTGCGAGCCATCGTGCGCATGGCCACCCTCCGCAGGCGGCGTCGGCGGACCGCATGACGCTCCTCTGGCCACAGGCTCTGCTGCTCCTGCTGGTCGTGCCGCTGGCCTTCCTCGCCCTGCGCGCCCTCGAACGGCGGCGTCGGCGCTCCGCGGTCAGGGCCGGCCTGGCCACGGTCAGCGGTGGGGGGCGGCGACGGGTCCGCGGGGGGATGCCCGCGGCCCTGACGGTCGTCGGCTTCGTGGCCCTGATCGTGGCCCTCGCTCGGCCACAGGCGACCGTGGCGCTGCCGACCGAGCAGGGCATCGTCGTCCTCGCCGTGGACGTATCGGGCAGCATGGCGGCGACGGACCTGGCGCCCACCCGCATGGCCGCCGCAAAGGCGGCGGCCACGGCGTTCGTGCAGGCGCAGCCGGCCAACGTCGCCATCGGCGTGGTCGCCTTCAGCGACTCCGGGATCAGCACCCAGGCGCCGACCAAGGACCAGGCCAGCGTGCTGGCGGCGATCGACCGCCTCGCCCCCCAGAAAGGCACGTCGCTGGGGCAGGGCATCCAGGCTGCGCTCAAGGCCATCGAGGCGGCCGAGACCGGCCCCTCGACCGACTACTACAGCAACCGCAGCCCGGCGCCGAGCGAGTCGCCCGCCCCAGTGCCGGCCGGCAGCGACAGCACCGCCCTCATCGTGTTGCTCAGCGACGGTGAGAACAACGAGCAGCCGGACCCGCTCGATGCGGCCCGGGCCGCCGCTCATCGTGGCGTGCGCATCGACACCCTTGGCATCGGCACGACCGCGGGCAGCGACCTCGAGATCGACGGCTTCCGCGTGCACTCCGCGCTCGACGAGCCGACCCTGCAGGGCATCGCGCAGGTGACGGCGGGCACGTCCTTCACCGCGGCGCAGGCAGACCAGCTGACGACGCTGTATGCGTCGCTCCATCCGACCATCTCGCTCCAACCGCAGCCGCTCGAGGTCACCGCACTGGTGGCGGGTGCCGGGCTGGCCCTCCTGCTCGTGGCGGGGGCGGCCTCGCTGGCCTGGTCGGGACGACTGCCATGACGCTGCTGTGGTCTGGCGCGCTCGTGCTGCTGGTCCTGCTGCCACTGCTCGCCGCGCTGTACGTCTGGAGCCTGCGCCGCCGCCGCCCCGTTGCGCTGCGGTACTCGAGCCTGTCGCTCGTGCGGGAGGCCCTGCCCCGCACGTCGCGCTTCAGGCGCCACGTGCCCGTGGCCCTGTTCCTGGCCGCCCTCGGCAGCCTGGTGCTCGCCCTCGCCCGGCCGGCGGCCATCGTGGCCGTCCCGACCAACCAGACGACGGTCATGCTGAGCATCGACGTCTCGGGCAGCATGTGCTCGACCGACATCGCCCCCAACCGCCTCGAGGCGGCGGAGGCCGCCGCCGCCGACTTCATCGATCGCCAGAGCGCCACCACCCAGATCGGCATCGTCGCCTTCAGCGGCTTCGCCGAGGTGGTCCAGGCGCCCACCAACGATCGCTCCGCGCTGGACGATGCCCTGGCCAGCCTGCTGACCGGGCGCCGGACCGCCATCGGGAGCGGCATCCTCTCGGCCATCGACGCGATCAGCCGGGTGGACCCCTCGGTGGCAGCCAGCCAGAGCGATACGAGCACGACACCGGCGCCGACACCCGTCGCCCCGGGCGCCTATGCGCCCGACATCATCGTGCTGCTGACCGACGGCGTGAGCAATGCCGGTCCGCTGCCGGTCGATGCGGCGAAGCAGGCTGCCGATCGCGGCGTGCGCGTCTACACCGTCGGCTTCGGCACGGCCAACGGCGGGGCATTCTCGGCCTCCTGTGCGCCACAGCTGGTGGGCCGGGAACCGGGCGCCGGCTTCGGTGGGGGCGGCTTCGGCGGCGGGCCCCAGGGTGCGTTCCGGCGCGGCATCGACGAGGCGACACTGCAGCAGGTCGCCTCCATCACGGGCGGCAAGTACTACCCGGCGGAGAGCGCACAGGAGCTGGAGAGCGTCCTGCAGCGCCTGCCGACCTCGCTCATCACGCGCCACGAGGCGGTCGAGCTCAGCGTCGGCTTCGTAGCCGTCGGCGCCCTCCTGGCGGCGGGCGCCATCTACCTGGGACGCGCCTGGCGGCCGCTGCCCTGAATGCCGGGGGCCGTCCGCACCTACCCCGGGTCGGCTATCGTGGACGCGTGAAGGGCGATCGCGTGGAAGCCGTGGTCGATACCGGCCAGGGCGTGCAGACGTTCGAGATCAGCGCGACGCGCGCCGGCCGGCGCATCGAGGTCGTCACGACGCGCGGCGTGGTCGAGGTTCGCGAGGTGACCCGCACGGGCGTGCCCGTGCGCACGGGCCGCTTCATGACCAGCCGGCTCATCGCCCTCGTCGAGCACCCCGCCGCCGACGAGCGCGGGCGCGTCGAGGTCACCACCCGCCATCGCCTTGCCCCGCGCGGGCCGGCGAGCTAGCCCCGGCTCAACCCTCCGACGGCGCCCGCCACGAGCTGTAGCGCGGGGGCCACTCGTCGGGGCTATCGCGCAGGCCCAGCAGCGCGCTCGAGACCCGCAGCTCGTAGAGCCCGTAGTCGTCGTCGACGGTGAAGGCCCAGCCGGATGCCACGGCCGCCCGGCGCCCCGGATCGACCACCCGCCGGGCTCGACCGCGGGTCGAGAACTCGCGGGGCACGTCCGGATCGAGCAGGGTGTGTAGCGCGTACCGCCCGTCCTCATCGAGGTCACGGCGCTTCGGCGAGGCATCGATCACGAAGACGAAGAGCCCGCCGTCCACGACGGCGACGGTCACCGGGTGGATGCGGGGCAGCTCGTCCCCACGCACCGTGACCAGCAGGGCATGGCCGTCGACGCGCTCGAGGAGCGCCTGGCCGGCACGGGCCAGCTCGGGAGCTGCAGCGGCGAAGTCGGACCAGGGAACCATCGCATCCTCCCTTCCGGGGATCCTCGGGTTGAGCGTACCCGCCCCGCGTGTCCGACGCCCGTAACGAGATCGACAGGTCGGATCCACGAAACTGCCGCGAGCCGCCTTCCGCGGAGCCCGCCTCCCCAGATCGGAGCCATCATCGACCATGACCATCAGCCATGTCCCGCGCCGACTGGTGCTCAGTGCCGGCCTCGTCGTCCTGCTCGCCGGATGCACGGGGGTAGCGACGAGCCCCTCTGGCAGCGTGGCCACCCCCAGCACGTCTGCCTCGGCGACGGCGCCCAGCTCGGCGGCGGCCACGGGGTCCGCCCCGACCGGCCTCGTCTGCACTGCCCCCGCAAGCCCGACCCTCGCCGTCACCGAGGGCCCCTACTACAAGGCGGGTGCGCCCGAATCGACCGACCTCGTGCAGCCCGGCATGGCCGGCACGCGCCTCACCCTGACCGGCTACGTGATGACGACCGCCTGTGCCCCCGTGGCGAACGCCAAGGTCGAGATCTGGCAGGCCGACGCGAGCGGGGCCTATGACAACAATGGCTACACGCTGCGCGGCTACGTGCTGACCGACGGGCAGGGGCGCTTCACGATCCAGACCGTTGTGCCCGGCGAGTACCCCGGCCGGACCGAGCACATCCACGTCAAGGTCACGCCGCCAGGCGGCACCACCCTGACGACGCAGCTGTTCTTCCCGGGCACGACCGCCAACGACGACGACGCCATCTACGACCCGTCGCTGCTGCTGGCCATCAGCGAGCAGGGCAGCGGGCTGGTCGGCACCTTCACGTTCGTGGTCCCGGCGTAACGGCAGGGAGCTGCCCCAAGGGATGGGCTAGCATCGACCCGTGAGCCGTGTCCTCTATCGCGACGGCGCCCTGGCCGACGGCCGCTCGGAGCGGCTCCAGGTCGGCGTCAGCATCCTCGTCGATGATGGGCGCATCGTCTGGATCCGGCCCGCCGACGACGAGGGCCCGGGCATCGCCGGCGCCGAGGTCATCGACGCCAGCGGCGCCACCTTCGTACCCGGCATGGTGGACGGCCACAGCCACCTCACGCTGCCCGGCGGAGCCCATTGGATCGAGCGCATCGAGGACGACCCCGCCGCGCTCGTTGCGGCGGCCGAGCTCAACGCGCGGCTGTTGACCGCGAGCGGCGTTCGATGGGCGCGTGACGTCGGTGCGCCGGTCGTGCGCGACCCCGCGGATGGCAGGGTGCGGGCGCTCAGCCTCGGCCTGAAGGAACGCTGGCGGGGTCGGGCCGGCTATCCGTACGTGCGCGCCGCCGGGACTTGGCTCGACCGCGCCGGCACGTTCCCCGGCGAGCGCATGGCCGCGGCGCGCGATGCAGACGAGCTGCTGGGCCTGGCGATGCGCCAGCTCGACGACGGGGCCGACCTGCTCAAGCTCTACCTCGACGGGCCCGAGCGAGGGGTCGCGCCGTGGTCGGGAGACGAGGTGGGCCGCGTGGTGGTGGCCGCCCATGCTCGCGGCGCCCGCGTCACGGCTCACACCAGCGACCTGCCGGGCGCCCGCGTCGGCGTGGCCGGTGGGGTGGACTCGCTGGAACACGGCGACGAGCTGGATGCGGAGGTCGCCGCAGCCATGGCCCGCCAGGGGACGGCCCTCGTCTCGACCCTCACCGTCTTCCGCTCCTGGCAGACCTTCGGCGCCACGACGCGCCTGCCGCGCTTCATCGGCGACGAGGGTCAGGCTCGCCTCGCGGCGCGATACGAGCGCGCGCGGGAGAGCGTGCGCACGGCCCATGCGGCCGGCGTCGCGATCGCGACCGGCACGGACTTCGGCGGGGGCTCGTCACGTGCCGGCCAGCTCGCCTGGGAGGTCGAGTCGCTGGTGGAGGCAGGCCTCCAGCCTTGGGAGGCGCTGGGCGCGGCCACCTGGCGCGGCGGAGAGCTGCTCGGCGAACCGGAGGCGGGCGTCCTGCGCGAGGACGGCCCCGCCGACTTCTTCCTCGTCCACGGGGATCCCCTGAGCGATCCGGCCTCGCTGTGGCGTGTGTGGCGCGTGGCCTGGGTCGACGGGGGAGCCTGAGGGGCCTCTAGCGGGCTCGCCGCCAGGCCTGGAAGGTCGGCAGGCCCCACGGCACCGCCGTGACCGCGATGAGGGCGCCGACGCCGAAGAAGAGCGGGTGCAGGAAGCTCAGCTCCTTGATGACGGCCAGTTCCGTCACGATCCAGATCATCTGGGCACAACCGATGGCGAAGGCCAGGAACGGCGCCAGCCGGTGGTGCGCCAAACCCATCCCGGCGACGATGAACGAGCCGATCCCGAACAGCCCGCCCAGGATGAGTCCGGGCACCGTGTAGTCGCTGAAGGGGCTTCCGGCGAGCAGGGTCACGGAGAAGTGCATGACGCTGCCGTCTGGCTGGAGCACGAGCGCGACGCCGCCTGCCAGGGCTCCCAGGCTGAGCACCACGAGCAACGTGACGCAGAGCTTGCCAGCCAGGCGCAACTCGGGCCGTGGGATGGCCGCGCCGCTGGCGGTCGAGACGGACGAGATGGTCATGCGGAGATCTCCTCGCGCCCGATTAGGCCCGACGCAGGAGCGCCGGGCGAGGGCCGAGGGGACCCATCGGGCATGGCCTTCGGCCGAAAGCGCCCAGATCCGGGCGCCCCGCACGCTCCGGCGACAGCAACCGCGGGGCTCGGTAGGATGCGCTCGTGAAGGCTGATCCGCGGGTCGACGCATACCTGGCGGGCCGACCCGACGAGCAGCGCGCGTTGCTGCAGCAGCTTCGAGAGCGGATCGCGCGCATCGTCCCCGAGGCCGAGGAGAGCATCAGCTACGGCATGCCGGCATTCCGGTGGCACGACCGCTCGCTCATCTACTACGCCGGCTGGAAGGACCACTGCAGCATCTACCCGCTGACCGACTCCTTCCTGGCCGCGCACGCGGCGGCGCTCGTCGACTACGGTCGCACGAAGGGAAGCCTCCATTTCACGGCCGCAACCCCGCTGACCGACGCGTTGCTGGAGGGCCTGGTGCGGTCCCGGCTCGCCGATCTGGAGGGCGGACGGGGCTAGGTCCGGTCCGCACGCATCCGCCCGACCCATCCCCGCACTGCAGCTTCTTGACGCCCGCCGTAAGATAGACCGACAGTCGGTTGGTTATTGAAGGACGATGCCTCGCACACTCGACCCGGTCGCGCACGCAGTCCGTCGGGATGCCTTCCTGGACGTCGCCCAGCGGTTGATCCAGGTCAAGGGCTACGAGCAGATGAGCATCCAGGACGTCCTCGACGAGCTCGATGCATCGCGCGGCGCCTTCTACCACTACTTCGACTCGAAGGGCACCCTGCTCGAGGCCGTCATCGGGCGCATGGTCGAGGACGTCACCGGCGCCCTCGGACCCCTGCTTGCCGATCCCGACCTGGCGGCCGCGGAGAAGTTCCGCCGAATGTTCGCGAACATCGCGAGCTGGAAGTCCGAGCGTCGCGAGCTGATGCTGGAGGTGGTCCGGACCTGGACCTCCGACGACAACGCCATCGTCCGCGAGAAATACCGCCACCGCGTGGTGGCCACGATCACGCCGATCTTCGCGGCGATCATCCGCCAGGGCGTGACCGAGGGCAGCTTCGAGGTGACCTCGCCCGATCACACGGCGCGGGTCCTCATCTCGCTGTTGCTCGGGGCCCAGGAGCACGCCACCGACCTGTACCTGGCGCGACAGGCCGGCCGTGCGCCGTTCGAGCTGGTGGAGGGCGCGCTGCTTGCCTATCCGGACGCCTTCGAGCGCATCCTCGGGGCACCGGCCGGCTCGTTGCGCTGGTACGACCGCGCCATGCTTGAGGAGTGGTTCGGCTGAGGCCGGGCCGGAAGGAAGGTCATGACCGCCGTCATCGAGACCGAACAGCTCACCAAGTCCTACGGCACGCACCGCGGGATCATCGACGTCGACCTGGTCGTCGAGGCCGGCGAGGTCTTCGGCTTCCTGGGACCGAACGGGGCCGGCAAGACGACCACGATCCGGGTGCTGCTCGACCACATCCGGCCGACCAGCGGGCGGGCTCGCGTGTTCGGCATCGACACCGACGCCGACCCCAGCGCGATCCATCGCCGCCTGGGCTACATCCCCGGCGAGTTCACGCTGTACGACCGCCTCACCGGTGGCCAGACGCTCCGCTATTTCGCGAGCCTGCGCGGTGGCGTCGATGCGGCCTATCAGGCCTCGCTGATCGAGCGCTTCGACATCGACCCCACGCGGCGCTTCAAGGAGTACTCGAAGGGCAACAAGCAGAAGATCGGGCTGGTCATCGCCTTGCAGCATCGGCCCGACCTGCTGATCCTCGACGAGCCGACCTCCGGCCTCGACCCCCTCGTGCAGCAGTCCTTCTACGAGCTCGTGCGCGAGGCGCGCGACGAGGGCCGCACGGTCTTCGTCTCGAGCCACATCCTGAGCGAGGTGGAGCGCACCTGCGACCGGGTCGCGATCATCCGCGAGGGGCGCCTGGTCAAGGTGGACCGCGTGGAGGCGCTGCGCGATCTGGCGCATCACCAGGTCGAGCTGGTGTTCACGGGTCCCGTGCCGCAGGCCGAGTTCGAGGCCATCGCCGGCGTAAGCGACGTGCACGCCGAGGACCACCGCCTGCGGATGCGCGTGAGCGGCTCCATCGCACCGGTCGTGGAGGCGGCCGCGCGCTACCAGCTGGTCGACTTCGTCAGCCGCGAGCCGACGCTCGAGGAGACGTTCCTGGCCCAGTACGGCCGGCAGGCGGTGGAGGTGGCCGACCATGACCGCTAGCACGGCCCCGTCTCCGACCGCGGCGCGCCTGACCCCGGTCACGGCCTGGAATCGCATCTACGGCTTCGGCAGCGTCTACGCCAAGACGCTGCGCGACTCGCGTCTGGCCTTCATCATCGTGGCCGGCATGCTGGGCGGCATCATGCTCGCCGCTGGCGCGGCCATCCCCAACGTCTTCCCCACCCAGCAGGCGCGCGAGGAGATCGTGCGTCTCGCCAACGAGCTGGGTGGCGCTGCCCAGGGCCTCGCCGGCAAGCCGGTCAACGTCGGCACGCTCGGCGGCTACCTGCAGTGGAAGTACGGCCCCGTCTTCCTCTGGATCGCGGCCCTGTGGTCGATCCTGGCGCTCTCCTCGACGCTCGTCAGCGAGGCGCGGCGCGGCAGCCTCGAGTTCGTGGCGGCCACGGCCTTCGCGCGTCGACGGATCGCCCTGGAGAAGCTCGCCGCGCACCTCACGGCGCTGTTCGCCACGCTCGTCATCACCGCGGCCGTGGCCGCGCTGGTCGGGGCGGTCTTCGGCTCGATCCCCGGCGACCAGATCTCCCTCCAGTCCGCGATCGGCTTCGCCGCGTGGCTCGGCGTGATGGCCCTTTGGTTCGGCGGTCTGGCCTGGGCCCTGGCGCCGTTCCTGGGTCGCGGCCTCGGCGCCGGCCTCGCCGGCGTCCTCCTCTTCGCCGGCTACGTGGCCAGCAACTTCTCGGGCACCGTCCCGGCCTTCGCCGCCATCGCCGTCCTCACCCCGTGGGCCTGGACGGCCGACCACCTGCCGCTCGCCGGCCAGTTCGACTGGGCCTCCCTCGTCCCGGTGGCGCTGTGTGGCGTCGTGTTCCTGGCGATCGGGACCGAGGCCTTCGTGCGCCGCGACATCGGCGCCACCAGTCGGGTCCGCACTCCGGCCATGCCCGGCATCCTGCTGGGGGAGAACGGCGCGACCGAGCGCTCCTTCGGCGAGCGCCTGCCGATGGCCATCGCCTGGGGCCTCGGCCTCGGCAGCTTCGGGCTCGTCATCGGCGTGCTCAGCGTCCAGGTCGTCGACGCGCTGCAGCAGTCACCCGACATGATGCGGGTGCTGGGACAGATGTTCCCGGGCATCGACCTGACCACCGCCGGCGGCATGCTGCAGATCGTCTTCGTCGAGCTGGGCTTCATCGCCGCCGGGTTCGCCGCCGCCACGCTGCTGGCCGGCTGGGCCTCCGACGAGAACAGCGGGCGCCTCGAGCTGATCCTGGCCACGCCGCTGGCGCGTCGAGGCTGGCTGGTCCGTAGCGGCCTGGGCGTCCTCCTGGCCAGCGCCGTCATGACCGCCATCCTCGCGCTGGGTGTCGGACTGGGCTGTCTGATGGCGGGTAGCGACGCCATCACCCCGATGGTGGGCACCGGGGTGATGGGCCTCTACACCGCGGCCCTGGCCGGCATCGGCTTCGCCATCGGCGGCCTCTTCCGAGCCAGCCTCGCCGGCGAGGTCGTGGCCCTCGTGGTGGTCGCGACCTACGTCATCGACCTGCTCGCCCCGCCGCTGCAGCTGCCCAACTGGTTCCACCAGCTGGCGCTCACGGCCCACCTCGGCCAGCCGATG
>DATHCS010000142.1:0-3252 GCA_035319405.1 Candidatus Dormiibacterota bacterium
GGTCTGACCGAGCTCGTGGGCGTCTCCGAATGAGCGCTGCGGTAACCGCCCCCGCCGAGGCCGTCGCAGGAGCCACCGAGCCACCCGCGGTCGACGGCCGCCCCGAGTTCCTGGCCGAGGTCATCGCCCTTGCCGGGACCGAGACGCGCCTCGAGCACTGCATCCAGTGCGGCACCTGCGGCGGGTCGTGCCCGTCCGCGGCCGACATGGACCACACGCCGCGCGCCATCTTCGCCCTCATCCGGGCCGGCATGCGCGACGAGGTCCTGCGCAGCAACACCCCCTGGATGTGCGTGTCCTGCTACTTCTGCGCGGTCCGCTGTCCGCAGGAGATCCACATCCCCGACGTGATGTACGCGCTCAAGGCGCTCGCCACCCGCGAGGACCGGGAACCCAGCCGCACGGCGCCCGACTTCTCGCGCACGTTCGTGGCCAACATCCACCGCTACGGGCGGAGCTACGAGATGGGCCTCGTGGCGCGTCACTACCTCCGCCACTACCCCCTGCGCCTGCCGGGCATGGCGCCCATGGGCCTGGGCATGGTCACCAAGGGCCGCATGGGATTCCGTCCGCACCGCATCAGGGGCGTCGCCCAGCTGCGGGCCATCCTGGACCGTGCCAGTGAGCTGGAGAGCCGGGCATGAGCGACTACCTCTACTACCCCGGTTGCTCGATGGCCAGCAGCGCTCGCGCGTACGCCAGCTCGCTGGAGGCGGTCTGCGCCACGCTGGACCTGCGCCTCCGCGAGGTCGACGACTGGAACTGCTGTGGCGCCACCGAGTACCTGGGCCTCAGCCAGGCGCGCGCGTACGCGCTCATCAGCCGCAACCTGGCGCTCGCCGAGCAGCAGCGGGACGGGGCACAGACGCTGGTGGCCCCCTGCAGCGCGTGCTTCGTCAACCTCGCCAAGACCGAGCACTACCTGCGCGAGGACCCGCGCCTCAGCGCCAACGTCAACTCGGCGCTGGCCGCCGGCGGCCTGCACTACACGCCGGGCGCCGTCGAGGTGCGCCACCTGGTGGAGATCATCCTCCACGAGGTCGGCGTGCCCGAGGTGGCCCGCCACGTCACCCATCCGTTGCACGGGCTGCGCGTGGCCCCGTACCTCGGCTGCCTCGTCAGCCGACCCGACTACGACCGGCGCTGGCGCCTGCGCGAGCACCCCCTCGAGTTCGACCGCCTGCTCGCGGCCCTCGGCGCCGAGGTGGTCGACTTCCCGCTGCGCACCGACTGCTGCGGCGGCCACATGACGCAGATCAGCCCCGACACGGGCTTCGAGCTCATCCGGCGCCTCGTCTCGGCGGCGGACCGCCTCGAGGCGGACATGCTGGTCACGGTCTGCCCCATGTGCCAGATGAACGTGGACGCCTACCAGGCGGAGATGAACCGCCACTTCCACACGGGCTACCACATGCCGATCCTCTTCTTCACGCAGCTCATGGGCCTGGCCTTCGGCGAGCCGGCCGGGCGACTGGGCATCGGGGCCGAGATCACGAGCGCGCGCCGCGCCCTGGAGCGCATCGGCGTCGAGGTGCCGCCCGAGGAGGAGGCTCCGGCTGAGGGCGCGCGGCGTCCGCACGTGCCGCGCCCGCGCAAGCCCCAGGGCCTGCCCATGCCGCAGATGCCGCCGGAGGAGGACGCGGCCGACACGGCCGCGACGGTCGCGCAGCCGGAGGAGGTCGCGGCGTCATGACCGACCAGCCGACCACCCCGCAGGCCGAGCCGCCCGTGCCCACGACCTCGCCCGAGCCCGTCACCCCCATCACCGAGCTGCCCGAGGAGCGCATCGGCGTCTACGTCTGCCACTGCGGCACGAACATCGCGGGCATCGTCGATGTGGAGGCGGTCCGTGACTGGGCCGCCGAACGGCTGGCGCCGCACGGCGTCGTCGTCGCCCGCGACTACAAGTTCATGTGCGCCAGCACCGGCCAGGAGCTGATCGAGCAGGACATCAAGGAGCTCGGGCTGACGCGGGTGGTCGTGGCGGCCTGCTCACCGCACATGCACGAGAAGACCTTCCGCGGCGCCTGCGAACGGGCCGGCCTCAACCCCTACCTGTGCGAGCTGGTCTCCATCCGCGAGCAGGTCTCGTGGGTCCACACCGATCGCGAGGCGGCCACCGCCAAGGCCAAGGCCGTCCTCGCAGGGGGCGTCTTCCGCGTCGCCGATGACGAACCCCTCGAGCCGTACCGGGTGCCCATCAACCCCGCCACGCTCGTGGTGGGCGGAGGCATCGCCGGCATCTCCACCGCGCTCGAGATCGCCGACGCCGGCTTCCCCGTGCATCTCGTGGAACGGGAGCCCTCCATCGGCGGTCACATGGCCCAGTTCGACAAGACGTTCCCCACCCTCGACTGCGCGGCCTGCATCCTCACGCCGCGCATGGTCAGCGCCGGCAGCCACCCCAACATCACGCTCCATACGTGGAGCGAGGTGACCGACGTCCAGGGCTACGTTGGCAACTTCGAGGTGACCGTCCTGCAGCGCGCCCGCTACATCGACACCGACCTCTGCACCGGCTGCGGGATCTGCCAGGAGAAGTGCCCGGCCAAGGTCATCGACACGGCCTTCGAGGCGGGCCTGGGTTACCGCAAGGGCGTCTACACGCCGTTCCCTCAGGCCGTCCCCAAGTTCCCCGTGATCGACGCCGCGAACTGCATCTACTTCGAGCGCGGCACCTGCAAGGCATGCGTCAAGTTCTGCCCCACGGGAGCCATCGACTTCGAGCAGAAGGACGAGGAGCTCAAGCTCGAGGTCGGCAACATCGTGCTGGCCACCGGGTTCGAGACGTTCGATGCGCGCCGCGTCGAGCCCTACGGCTACGGGCGCCTGGCCAACGTCTTCACGAGCCTCGAGTTCGAGCGCATGAGCAACGCTGCCGGTCCGACGGCCGGTCGCATCGTCCTGCGCGACGGCGTCACCGAGCCCCGCGCGGTGGGGATCATCCATTGCGTGGGGAGCCGCGACCGCAACTACAACGAGTGGTGCTCCGCCATCTGCTGCATGCAGAGCCTCAAGTTCGCGCACCTGGTGCGCGAACACACCGACGCCACCGTCTACGAGTTCTACATCGACATGCGCACGCCCGGGAAGGGCTTCGACGAGTTCTACCAGCGCGTGCAGGACGAAGGCACCGTCTTCGTCCGCGGCCGCGTGGCGGAGGTGACGGACGTGCTGCGGCTGCCCGATGAGGCCGCACAGGACGGTCGCCTGATCGTGCAGGTTGAGGACACCCTGGCCGGCGTCCAGCGG
>DATHCS010000143.1:0-8397 GCA_035319405.1 Candidatus Dormiibacterota bacterium
ATGCTCCGTGGGGATGGCGGCCGCCATGGCGGCGGCCGAGAGGACGGGATCCCGCGGCAGCGCGGCGACCTGTCGGTGCAGCGGCCGCAGGGAGGCCATGAGGTCGCCGAACCCCTCGAAGGTCAGCGACTGCTCACCGTCCGAGAGCGCCTCGTCGGGCCGCGGATGGACCTCGACCATGACCCCGTCGGCACCGATCGCCACGCCGGCCATGGCCAGCGGCTTGACCAGCCAGCGCTTCCCGGTGGCGTGTGACGGGTCGACGATCACCGGCAGGTGGGTCAGGTGGTGGAGGAGGGGCACGGCGGTGAGGTCCATCGTGTTGCGCGTGGACGTCTCGAAGGTCCGGATGCCACGCTCGCAGAGGATCACGTTGGGGTTGCCGCTGCTGATGATGTACTCGGCCGCCATCAGCCATTCCTCGATCGTGGCGCCGTAGCCGCGCTTCAGCATGACCGGCTTGGCCACCCGCCCGACCGCCGTCAGCAACGAGTAGTTCTGCATGTTGCGCGTGCCGATCTGGAGGATGTCGGCGTAGCGGTTGACCACCTCGACCTGGCTCGGTTCCATGACCTCCGTGATGACGGGCAGCCCGGTCAGCTCGCGGGCCTCGGCCAGGTAGCGCAGTGCCTCGACGCCCAGCCCCTGGAAGGCGTAAGGGCTGGTCCGTGGCTTGAACGCGCCGCCCCGCAGGATCGTGGCCCCCCCGGCCGCCACCGCCTGGGCCGTCTCGAGGGCCACCTCGCGACTCTCCACCGAGCACGGCCCGGCCATCACCGTCAACGACCCGTCACCGATGACCGCGGGCCCGACCTCCACGATCGTGTCGTCGGGGTGGAACTCCCGGCTGGCCAGCTTGAAGGGCCGGGTGATCGGCGTCACCGATTCGACGCCGGGCAGCGCCGAGAAGCGGCTCTCCAGGTGCTGCCGCCGCGTCGAGACCTCGCCGACCAGGGCGATCACGACGTGGCCCTGGGCCGGGTTCTCGTGCGGCTGGAGCCCCTCGGCCAGGATGGCGCTCTTGACGCTGTTGATCTCCTCGGCCGTGGCCGTGGCCGACATCACGATGATCATCGCTTGCCCCTGCTCGCGGCGGAACAAAAAAGCAGAGGTCCGAGACCTCTGCTGCACCGGCACGACCCGCCCTGCGGGTCACCCCGCTGGGTTAGTCGGCCGGACCGCGATAAAACCAGCTGTCGTGCATGGTGCGGGAACGGTAGCCGCTCGCGCGGGCCCCGTCAATGACGCCGCAGCGCATCGCCTTTGGCCCGGCCGGGCGGGGGTCGCGTGCTATCATCGCCGCCGCGTTCCGGACCCGCGGAGAGGTCGCATAGAGGCCTAGTGCGGCGGTTTGCTAAACCGTTGAGTGGGGTAACCTGCTCCGAGGGTTCGAATCCCTCCCTCTCCGCCAGCCGTCCCCCGGTCCGGCACGCGAGACGGGCGCCCGTAGCTCAGTGGATAGAGCGTTAGGTTGCGGACCTAAAGGCCGTGAGTTCGAGTCTCGCCGGGCGCGCCACCCTCCACCCGCCTCGAGCGCCGCGATGATGAGCCGGCGTCCTGCATGACGACTCCCTCGCGCCCGTCCCGACACAGCCCGGCCATCGCCGCGCAGGCCGGCGAGGGGCCGCCCTTGCTGCTGCTGCACGGCCTGGCCGGCTCGGCACGCTGGTGGCAGCACAACCTGCCCGCCCTGAGCGCCGCCTTCGAGGTGCGTGCGCTCGACTTTCCGGGCTTCGGCAGCAGCCATCGACGGGCGCGCTTCGACCTGGCACGTGCCGCCGCCCAGATCGTGCGCCTGATGGATCGCGAGGGCATCGCCCGTGCCCACGTGATGGGCCACTCCATGGGCGGCCTGGTGGCCGGTGGCCTGGCGGCCGACTTCCCGGACCGGGTCTCACGGCTCGTGCTCGTCGACGCCGGCTTCCTGGCGCTCGACCGGGCGACCTGGCACCGGGTGACCGGCCTCATCGCCACCGCACCTCGCAGCGGCCTGTCCATCCTGCCGGTGCTGCTGGAGGACACCTGGCGCTCGGGGCCCCTCCGCATGCTCGAGGCCACGGTCCAGCTGCTGCAGGCGGACTGGAACCGCAAGCTGCCCGGCATCCGCGCACCCACGCTGGTCATCTGGGGCGAGCACGACCGGGTCTGCCCGCCGGTGATCGGGAGGCGCATCGCGGAGCTCGTGCCGGACGCACGGCTCGTGGTCATCCCGGGCGCCGCCCACAACCCGATGTGGGAACGCCCCACCCGCTTCGACCGGGAGGTGCTGGCCTTCCTCCGGGCGCCGGCCGAAGGGCAGGACTAGCGGCCGACCGGCACGCCCAGCAGCATCGGGCGCCCGAGGAGCCCGTCGTAGCGCGGCCGCAGCCGCTCCACGTTGTACATGGTGGGCACGTCGACCCGGCGGGCGTGCTCGTCGGGGCCGGGAAGCGGCGCCAGTGCGTAGTGGCCCTCGCGCACCGCGCTCATGCGACCGCTCACGCCGTCGCGCAGCGCGTCCATGGCCACGTTGGCGAAGGTGATCGCGACCAGCTGGTCGAGCGAATCCGGCTCGCCGCTGCGCAGGTCGTAGGTCAGCTCGCTGGCGACCGTCTCTACGCCGGTCCGCGCGCGGATCTCGCTCGCAAGGACCTCGGCGACGTTGGCCTTGTGGCGATGGCCGAAGGCGTCCGCGGGACCGAACTCGTCGATGCTGGCGCCGGCCCAGCGAGCGCCCTCGGCCGCGATGACGAAGGCATAGGCGCTCGGGTTGCCGCTCCGGTCCTCCATGAGCAGGCTCGTCAGCTGCTCGAGGTCGAAGGTCGCCTCCGGGATCAGGCAACGCGCCGAGGTGACGAAGGCCGTGTAGAGCGCCGTGAAGCCCGCGTCGCGCCCGAAGATGCGGAAGACGCCGATGCGCTCGTGCGAACCGAGCGTCGTGCGCTGTCGGTTGATCAGCTCCTTGGCGCGCGTCACGGCGGTCGAGAAGCCGATGCAGTACTCCGTCCCCGGGACGTCGTTGTCCATCGTCTTGGGGATCGCCAGCAGGGGCACGCCCTCGTGCTCCAGGCGAGCCGCATAGCTCAGCGTGTCGTCCCCGCCGATGGCCACCAGGCAGCCGATGTCCAGCTGCTCGAGGTGCTGCAGGACGAGCGGCGTCACGTCGTAGAGGTCCTCGCCGACGGCCATGCGGGCGGCCTCCGAGCGGGTGAGGCCCGGTGGCAGGGCGGCCCCGCGCACGCGTGCCGGGTTGGTGCGGGAGGTGTGAAGGATCGTGCCGCCCGTGCGGTCGATCGCGCGCGTGGCGGTGCGGTCGAGCGGCACGACATAGGGCCGCTCCTGGCGGTGCCCGGGCCGCACGTGGGTGAGGCCTTCCCAGCCGCGCCGCAGGCCGAGCACCTCATAACCAAGCTCGGTGGCGCGGAACGTCACGCTCTTGATGACGGCGTTGAGGCCCGGGACGTCGCCGCCGCCGGTCAGGACGCCGATGCGGCCGTTGGAAGGCATGGCGGCATCGTACCGCTGCGGCGCGCATCGGGAGGGGGTCCGATCGACGGCGTGGCAGTGGCGCGTCGGCGCCGGGACGGGCTGAGCCCGATGCTACGATTCCACCGATGCACTACGAGCTCTTCATGAGTGCCGCCCTTGGCGAGGCCCGTGCCGCGGCCGCCGCGGGCGACCGACCGCAGGGTGCCGTGGCCGTGCTCGACGAGGCGCTCGTGGCGGCCGGCCACGACCAGGTCCGCTCCAGTGGCGACCCGACCGCCCACGCCGTGCTCGTCACGCTGCGCGAGGTCGCACGTCGGCTGGGAACGCACTCCCTGCGCGACGTCACCGTGTTCTCGGTCAGCGAGCCCTGTCCCATGTGCGTCGGGGCGCTCCTCGAGTGCGACGTCGACGGCCTGGTCTTCGCCCTCGCCGACCCGGTCACGGGGGCGGCCGGATCGGTCGTCCAGCTGGCCCAGGCCAAGGGCCTGCCGCGGCGCCTCAACGTGGTCTCGGGCATCCTGCAGGCGGAGGCCGCGGAGCTGCTGGCGGACCTGTCGGCAGGCCCTGAGCAGGTGGGCGGATCGGCCCACGCGGGGCGCTAGCGGGCCACCGAGGAACGGCCCGCTCGCGGACCGTCGTGGCCGGCTCGCCGGAGCGGGATCGAGGGGAGCCTTTGGTATCCTCTCGCGCGGAGAGGTGTCCGAGTGGTTGATGGTGCCGCTCTCGAAAAGCGGTGTGCGATGAGCACCGTGGGTTCGAATCCCACCCTCTCCGCCAGCCCCGCGGGGAGCCCGCAGCTCGCTGCATCGGGTCCCCTTCCACGCCCGCGGAGAGGTCGCCTAGTGGCCGAGGGCGCCGCACTGGAAATGCGGTATGGGGCAACCCATCGAGGGTTCGAATCCCTCCCTCTCCGCCAGCCCCCTGTCCTGCCCGCCGCCACCCGGCGCCGGCGCGGTATCATCCGCGGGCCGTGCTAGGCGGGGAACTAGCGGTGCCCTGTACCTGCAATCCGCTCCAGCAGGGCTGAATCCCCTCCCGAGGCCCGCGTTCGCGGAAGCCGCCGGGGCGATCGACGTTGAGGATCGGGTCCCGCGCAGCGGCGACGCGCGAACCTCGTCAGGTCCGGAAGGAAGCAGCGATAAGCGCTGCTCGCCGGGTGCCGCGGACCGGCCTGGTCCGAGCCGATCCCTCGCGTGGGCACGCGGACGTCCCGGTCGACGGAGGGTGCACGGCGCTCAGGTTCTCGTTCGCCAGGGACCGCCTCGAGCGGGGCGCAGGTGCCAGTCAGGGGACGGGCCCGGTCGGCTGGTCGGCGTTGGCCGGTATCATGGTCGGGATGCCCAGCGCGACTCCCCATCAGGCCCTCTACCGCCGCTGGCGCGCGCAGACCTTCGAGCAGATCGTCGGCCAGGAGGCGGTCGTCGAGACGCTGCGCAACGCGGTCCGCCTCGATCGCCTCGCGCACGGGTTCCTGTTCGTCGGGCCGCGTGGCACCGGCAAGACGTCGATGGCGCGGATCCTGGCCAAGGCCGTCAACTGTGCTGCTCCCGTGGACGGCGAGCCCGATGATCGCTGCGAGGCGTGCGTGGCCATCCGCGAAGGACGGGCCCTGGATGTCATCGAGCTCGACGCGGCATCCAACAACACCGTGCAGGACATGCGCGACCTGGTGCCGCGTGTCTACACGGCGACGGCGGACCTGCGGCGGAAGGTCTTCATCATCGACGAGGTGCAGCGCATCAAGGAGGGCTGGGACGTCCTCCTGAAGACGCTGGAGGAGCCGCCCGAGGACGTGCTCTTCATCTTCTGCACCACCAACCCCTCGCAGATCCGGCCTGCGGTCGTGTCGCGCCTGCAGCGCTTCACCTTCCGGCCGCTGACGGCCGCCCAGATCACGGGCAAGCTGGAGCGCATCCTGGCCGATGAGGGCCGGGCGGCCGACCCGGCGGCGGTGGCGCTCATCGCCCATCTCGCCGCGGGCGGCATGCGCGACGCGGAATCGATGCTCGACCAGCTCCTCGATGCAGGGGACGGGCCGCTGAGCGAGGCCGCCGTACGCGACCTGCTGGGACTCGCCGACGAGGCGGCCGTCGACGGGTTCGTGGCGGCGCTCGCCGGTGGCGATGCGCTGGGCGGCATCTCGGTGCTCGATGCGCTGGAGCAGGGCGGGCGGGACCTGGTCGCCTTCGCGGACCAGGTCGTCTCACGCCTCCGCAGCGCCGTGGTGGCGCGTCTCGAGGGGTCACCCACGGGGATCCCTGCCGCCGATGCCATCACCCCGGCCGCGCTGGCCGGCATCGCCCGCCGCGTGGCGGCGTTGGACGCCAACCGGATCGGCGCCGGCGGGTTCCGCTTCCAGCTCGAGTTGCTGCTGCTGCTGCAGGGCTCGCCACGCGAGGACGCGCCGGCGGCCGCGGCGCTGCCACTCGGGGAGGTGGCCTCGAGCCCACGCCCGGGCGTCAGCCGGGCGCGACCCGCCGCTTCCGCCGGGCGTACCGGCGAACGGGCCACCCGGCCGGCCGAGCCGGCAGCGCTGACGGGACCCGCCGCAGTGCCCGCGGCTCCCGGGGAGGCGGCCGCCGCGGCTATCGCACCCGCCGAGCCGCCCGCCGTGTCGAGCGAGCCCGTCGGGCCAGGGGTACCCGCTGCTGCACCCCCAGACGGGCTCGAGACCGAGCCCCTGGCGCCCGCGCCCGGAAGCCCGGAGGGCGAGGCGCTGGCGCGATTGCGGGCGCGCTGGCCGGAGTTCGTGCGCAACGTGGGCGGCAACCCGGCGCTCCGCGCGATCATCGAGGTCTGTCGCCCGCTCGAGGTGCACGACGGCGTGGTCGTGCTCGGCTTCCCGGAGGATCGCGCCTTCTACCGCGACAAGGCCGAGCAGCGGCGCACCGCGCTCGAGGCGGGCGTGGAGCAGGTCCTCGGCCGACCCTACGCCGTGCGCTGCGTGGCGACGAACCTCGAGGCGGCGGTCCCCATTCAGGACCAGGCCGGGGAGGCGGAGCTGGTGGATCGGTTCCGGGAGGTCTTCGCGGGCGAACTGGCCGACGTGGCCGAGATCACCTGAGACGCAGCCGGGGCGTTCCGGCCCGATGGGAGGAGTAGATGAGCTTCGGGAACCTGGCCAAGATGGCCCAGCAGATGCAGGCCGAGATGGCCCGGGTCGAGGGCGAGCTCGGCTCGATGACCCTCGAGGGGACCGCCGGAGGGGGCGCGGTGAAGGCCGTGGTGACCGGGCACCTGGAGCTCGTGTCCGTGACCATCGATCCCGAAGTCGTGGATCCGGCGGACGTGGAGATGCTGCAGGACCTGGTCGTGGCGGCGGTCAACGAGGCGCTGCACGCGGCACAGGCCACTGCCAAGCGGAAGATGGACGCGGTGACGGGCGGCCTGCGACTGCCGGGCATGGGCTGAGGCGCCGGTGACCACGCTCGTCGAGCCGGTCGCCCGGCTCATCGAGGCCTTCGCGCGCCTGCCGGGCATCGGCCCCAAGACGGCCCAGCGCCTCACCTACCACCTGCTGCGCGCGCCCGACAGCGAGGCACGGTCGCTCGCCGCGGCGCTTGTTGCGGTGCGCGACGAGGTGGTCTTCTGCGAGCGCTGCTTCAACATCAGCAGCGGTCCGCTGTGTCCGATCTGCCTCGACTCCGGGCGGGAGCAGGAGCGGATCTGCGTGGTCGAGGAGCCGCTCGACGTGCTCGCCATCGAGCGTGCCGGAGCGCATCGCGGGCTCTACCACGTGCTGCAGGGCGCCATCTCCCCGATCGACGGCATCGGTCCCGAACGGCTGCGGATCCGCGAGCTGCTGGAGCGCGTCGCGGCGGCCGCCGACGAGGGGCAGCCGGTCGAGGAGGTCATCCTGGCCACTAACCCCACGCTCGAGGGCGAGGCCACCGCGATGTACCTCGCGGAGCGGCTCGCCGGTCATGTCGCGGCGGTGACGCGCATCGCCCGCGGCATTCCCGTGGGCGGTGATCTCGAGTACGCCGACGAGGTGACGCTGGTCCGCGCGCTCCAGGGGCGACGGGCGCTCGACGAGGCCAACGGCCGGTGAGCAACCTACTGGCCGAGATCGCCCTGCGACTGGCGAAGGCCGGGGTCGCGCTCGTGCTGGGCGCGCTGATCTACATCGTGGCCACGGCGCTCCTGGGCGCCGCCGGATCCGTTGAGCTGGCCCTGATCTGCTGGATCGCCGCGGCTGCCTTCATCCTGGTGGTCCAGGAGAGCCCCATCTAGCGGGCCCCTCCGCGCTCGTCGGGGGTTCCTGGGGCCCCGGGAATCCGACCTCGAGCGGCCATTTCGGCACGCTCCGCCACGTTTGACAGGCCCCCTGGGAAGGCCTATCATCCTCGATCGCGCCGTCGACCCCCGTGGGTCGCGCGGAGCCCAAGACCGAGGCTCGCACCTCGTCCAGGCCGACGGCCCTCGGCGGTTCCCTTGAGGATCCGTCATCAGGCCGTCCGGACGTCGGGCGCTGCACCTTAACAAGTGAAGAGTGGTAGGTAATCCGGTGCGTGTGAGCGGGCAAACCCCGAACAGTGGACCGGCCGCAAGGTCGGTTCTTCGTCGGAGAGTTTGATCCTGGCTCAGGGTAAACGCTGGCGGCGTGCATGAGACATGCAAGTCGAACGGGTGACTCGGGCTTGCTCGAGTCGCTAGTGGCGAACGGCTGAGTAACGCGTGGACGACCTGCCCCGAAGTGGGGAATAACTGCCCGAAAGGGTGGCTAATACCGCATGTGGTCGCACGTTCGGTCGTGCGAGTAAAGCCGCAAGGCGCTTCGGGAGGGATCTGCGTCCGATTAGCTCGTTGGTGGGGTAACGGCTCACCAAGGCGACGATCGGTAGGTGGTCTGAGAGGACGATCACCCAGACTGGGACTGAGACACGGCCCAGACTCCTACGGGAGGCAGCAGTCGGGAATTTTGCTCAA
>DATHCS010000144.1:0-4554 GCA_035319405.1 Candidatus Dormiibacterota bacterium
GCCATCTGACTCCTCCCCGCGCCTAGCCGGCGAAGGGCATGCCGAGGAGCTCGAGCAACTTCTTCGCTTCCTCGTCGCTGTGCGCAGTGGTCACGATGCTGATCTCCAGGCCCCGCAGGCGATCGACCTTGTCGTAGTCGATCTCGGGGAAGGCGAGCTGCTCGCGCAGCCCGAGCGAATAGTTGCCGCGCCCGTCGAACGAGCGTGCGGGCACCCCGCGGAAGTCCCGGATGCGCGGCAGCACGATCGTCGTGAGCCGCTCAAGGAAGTCCCACATGCGCTCGCCACGCAGCGTCACCTTGACCCCGATGGGGTTGTTGGTTCGCAGGCGGAACTGGGCGATGGAGCGCTTGGCTCGCGTCACGATGGGGCGCTGGCCGGTGATGGTGGCCATGTCGCCCACCGCGGCGTCGAGGGCCTTGGCGTTCTGCAGCGCCTCGCCGAGACCGATGTTGAGCACGATCTTGCTGAGTCGCGGCACCTGCATCGGGTTGTCGTACTCGAAGGTCTTGGTCAGCGCTGGCACGACCTCCTCGTGGTAGCGCGCGCGCAGCGAGCCGCTCACGCCTTCACCTCACGCGAAAGCGGCTGGCCGCACTCGAGGCGCCCGCAGATGCGGATGCTCTTGCCGCCCTCGGGGCGGTCGTGCTTGACGCGGGTCGGACGCCCGCAGGCCGGGCAGATGAGCATCACCTTGCTGATGCTCATGGGCTGGGCCAGGTCGAGGATGCCGCCCGCCTGGATGCGGGGCATCTGGCTGCCCCGATCGCGGCGCGGGCGCGGCTTGGTGTGCCGCTTGGCCATGTTCAGGCCACCGACCACGACCGTCACGTCCGAGCGCGGCGAGGCGCTGCGCCACATCGAGGCGCTGCCGCGGCCCTTGACCGTGGCCCGGGCCATCCGGTCGACGATGACGCGCTCGATGGTGCCCTTCTTGCCGGCGTCCTTGCCGCTGAGCACGACGACCTGGTCCCCGCGGCGCAGCTCGGGCACCTTGGCGCGGCGGTCGGCGCGGCTCTGGGCGGCCATCACAGCACCTCTGGGGCGAGCGAGATGATCTTCATGTAGTTGCGATCACGCAGCTCGCGCGCCACCGGGCCGAAGATGCGCGTGCCGCGCGGGTTGCCCTGGTTGTTGATGAGCACGGCGGCGTTCTCGTCGAAGCGGATGTAGCTGCCGTCAGGCCGGCCGAACTCCTTGGCCGTGCGCACCACGACGGCCCGAACCACGTCGCCCTTCTTCACGGCCGCGTTGGGGATGGCCTGCTTGACGCTGGCGATGATCACGTCGCCCACGCCGGCGGTCGTCTTCTGCGAGCGACCCATGATGCGGATGCACTGGATCACGCGGGCACCCGTGTTGTCGGCGACCTTCAGGCGACTGTACTGCTGGATCACGCGCCCGCCCCCTCGGCCGCCTCGGCGGCGGGCTCGGCCGCCGGCTCGGCAGCAGACTCGGCCGCCTCATGGCGTCCCGGATGGGCGGCCGCGTGGATGGCCTCGGTCGTCGCAGCCTCCTCGGCCACCAGCACGTCCGAGGCGCCCTCGCCGGCGCGCTGCACGATCTCCACCAGGCGCCAGCGCTTCGTGGCGCTGAGCGGGCGCGACTCCTCGATGCGCACCGTGTCGCCGATGCGCGCCTCGTTGCGCTCGTCGTGGGCCTTGAACTTGGTGGTCAGGCGGATGACGCGCTTGTAGAGGCGGTGGCGCGAGAGTCGCTCCACCGAGACGACGATCGTCTTGTCCATCTTGTCGGAGACGACGCGTCCGACCTTGACCGTCCGCTTGCTGGGCATCATGGCTCCGCTCATCGGGCCGCCCCCGCGGTCTCCCGGGGCCGTCCGGACGGATCGAGCTGGCGCTCGGTCAGCACGGTCAGCAGGCGCGCGATCGTGCGGCGCGACTGGGCGATCTGGCTGTAGTCGGTGAGCTGGCGCGTGGCCAGCTGGAAGCGCAGGTCATAGAGGTGGCGGCGCGCGCTGGTCAGCTCGCTGACCAGCTCCAGGTCGGTCAGGGCGCGGACCTTATCGATGTCCATCGGCGACGCCTTCCTTGATCACGAACTTGACGTCGACGGGCAGCTTGTGGCTGGCGAGGCGCATCGCCTCGGCGGCCTCGGCCGGCGGCACGCCCGACATCTCGAAGAGGATGCGGCCCGGCTTGACCACGGCGACCCAGTGGTCGGGCGCGCCCTTGCCCGAGCCCATGCGCACCTCGGCCGGCTTCTTGGTCACCGGCTTGTCGGGGAAGATGCGGATCCAGATCTTGCCGCCGCGACGGACGTAACGGGTCATCGCCCGCCGTGCGGCCTCGATCTGGCGGCTGGTGATCCAGGCCGGCTCCTGCGTCATCAGGCCGTAGTCGCCGAAGGCGATGGTCGTGCCACCCTTGGCGAGGCCGCTCATGCGGCCGCGCATGACCTTGCGGTGCTTGACCCTGCGGGGCATCAGCATCGCTACGCCCCTCCCGCGGCTGCGGCGGCGCCGGCGGCCTCGCGAGGCGCCTGTCGCTCCGGCAGCACGTCGCCGCGGTAGATCCAGACCTTGACCCCGATACGGCCGTACGTGGTGTGCGCGTGGACCTGCCCGTAGCTGATGTCCGCGCGCAGGGTGTTGAGCGGGATGCGACCCTCGCGCTCCCACTCGCGGCGGGCCATCTCGGAGCCCCCGAGCCGGCCGGCCACCATGATCTTGACCCCCTTCGCGCCCGCCTTCATGGTGCGCTGGATGGCCTGCTTCATGGCCTTGCGGAAGGCGATGCGGCGGCTCAGCTGCTGGGCGATGTTGGCGGCCACCAGCACCGCGTCGAGCTCGGGCTGGCGGATCTCCCGGATCTCCAGCTTGACCTTGCGGCTGCTGATCTTGCCGATCTGCTGGCGGAGCGCCTCCACGTTGGCCCCGCCCTTGCCGATGACGATGCCCGGCTTGGCGGTGTGGATGGTGACCGTGACGTGGTTGATGCCACGCTCGATCTCGACCTGGCTGACGCTGGCGTTGGCGAGGCGCGCCTGGACCAGCTGACGGACGGCGATGTCCTCGCGCAGCAGGGCCGTGTAGTCGCGGTCGGCGTACCACTTGGCGTTCCAGGTCCTCGAGACGCCGAGGCGGAAGCCGTTGGGGTGGACCTTGTGTCCCATCGGGCTACTCCTCGCGGTTCTCGACGACGACCGTGATGTGGGTCATCGGCTTGTGGATGGGGAAGGCGCGGCCCTGGGCGCGGGGCCGCCAGCGCTTGACGGTCGGCCCTTCGTCCGCGATGGCCGCGGCGACGACGAGGTCGTCGGCCGCCAGGTCATGGTTGTTCTCGGCGTTGGCGGTGGCGCTCTTCAGCACCTTCGCCACGTCGCGTGCGACGGGCTGGGGCATGAAGCGCAGCAGCGCCTCGGCCTCGGCCACGGGACGGCCCACGATGGCCCGCGTCACGAGGCGCGTCTTGCGCGTCGAGTGGCGGATGTAGCGGGCGGTAGCGGAAACCTGCACGAGCGACCCCTACTTGAGCGCCGTCGAGCGCTCGGTGTGCTTGCCGTGCCCGCGGAAGGTGCGGGTCGGCGCGAACTCACCGAGTCGGTGCCCGACCATGTTCTCCGTCACGTAGACGGGGACGTGTTTCTTGCCGTTGTAGACGGCCACCGTGTGGCCGATGAAGTCGGGGAAGATGACGCTGGCGCGCGACCAGGTCTTGAGGACCTTCTTCTCGTTGCGCTTGTTGAGCTCCTGCACCCGGCCGAGGAGTCGCGCCTCGACGTAGGGCCCCTTCTTCAGGGATCGGGACATCGCTGACCTCCTTTCGGCCTAGCTCTTGCGGTGGCGGGAGCGCACGATCGCGCTGCCCGGGCGGGTTCGCCGCGTGCGGTAGCCCATGGCGGGCTTGCCCCATGGCGTCTTGGGCGGCATGCCTGTCGGGGACTTGCCCTCGCCGCCGCCGTGCGGATGGTCGCGCGGCGTCATGGCCACGCCGCGCACTTCGGGCCGCTGGCCCATGTGTCGCGCCCGGCCGGCCTTGCCCAGGCTCTGGTTCTCGTGGTCCAGGTTGCCAACCTGGCCCACCGTGGCGATGCAGCGCAGGCTGAGGCGGCGCACCTCCCCCGAAGGCAGGCGCACCTGCGCGAAGTCCCCCTCCTTCGCCAGCAGCTGCGCGGCGGCACCCGCCGAGCGCACGATCTGGCCGCCGCGGCCGGGCACCAGCTCCAGGTTGTGGACGGTCGTGCCGAGCGGGATGTTGGCCAGCGGCAGGGCGTTGCCGACACGAGCCTCGGCATCGGGGCCGCTCACGACGACGTCGCCCACCTTGAGCCCGACGGGCAGCAGGATGTAGCGCTTCTCGCCGTCGCGGTAGTGCAGCAGGCCGATCCGTGCGGAACGGTTCGGGTCGTACTCGATCGTGGCGAGACGGGCCGGCACGCCGACCTTGTCGCGCTTGAAGTCGATCCGGCGGTAGTGCTGCTTCTCGCCGCCACCGCGATGGCGAACGCTGACGCGGCCGGCGTTGTTGCGACCGGACGGCCGGGTCTGCGATTCCAGCAGCGGCTTGTAGGGCTCGCGCGTGGTGATCTCTT
>DATHCS010000145.1:0-2887 GCA_035319405.1 Candidatus Dormiibacterota bacterium
TGCTGCACCACTACATGGGCGAGATCGACGGCGCCTTCCGCAGCTGGGGCATCCCTCGCGGCGGCACGGGCGGCATCAGCCTGGCCATCGCCTCCGCGGCGCGCGAGGCGGGCGCCACGATCCGGACGGAGGCGCCGGTGGCCAGGATCGTGGCACGGGACGGGCGAGCCACCGGGGTCGTGCTCGAGTCGGGCGAGGAGATCGCTGCCTCGACGGTGGTCTCCTCGGTGGACGCCAACCTGACCTTCCTCCGGCTGCTCGAGCCGGGCACGCTGGACCCGGAGTTCGAGCGCGAGGTGCGGCGCTACAAGTACCGTGGCAGCTCGGGCAAGGTGAACCTGGCCCTCGATGCGCTGCCCGACTTCACCTGCCTGCCGGGTCCGGGCGACCACCTGCGCGGGGCGATCAGCATCTCGCCTGCGGTGGACTGGATGGAACGGGCCTACGACGACGCCAAGTACGGCGCCTTTAGCCGACGGCCCTACATCGACATCATCATCCCCACCCTCGTCGACCCCTCGATGGCCCCGCCGGGAAAGCACACCATGAGCTGCTTCGTGCAGTACGCGCCGTACAAGCTGGCCGACGGAGACAGCTGGGACGACGCGCGGCGCGAACGCTTCGGTGACAACGTGCTGGATACGATCGCCGAGTTCGCGCCGAACATCCGCGAACGGGTCATCGCCCGGCAGGTGCTCACGCCCTGGGACATGGAGGAGCGGTTCGGGCTGACCGAGGGCAACATCTTCCAGGGCGAGCTGTCGCTGGAGCAGCTCTTCTTCAACCGCCCCGTACCTGGCTGGGCGCGCTATCGGACGCCGGTGCGCGACCTCTGGATGTGCGGCTCGGCGACCCATCCCGGCGGCGGCATCATGGGCGCGCCGGGACGCATCGCCGCGCTCGAGCTGCTCCGCGCGCGGCGCGGCGGACGGGGGGTGGCCTGATGCCCGCCGGAAGCGCGATCACCGGCTCGCGGGCGACCTACGACGTGATCGTCGTGGGCGGCGGCCACAACGGCCTCGTGGCGGCGGCCTACCTGGCTCGTTCGGGGCTGCGCACGCTGCTCCTGGAGCGGCGGCCGACCGTGGGTGGCGCGGCCGTCACCGACGAGCTCGTCCCCGGCGTGCGCGTGCCGACCCTGGCCCACACCGTCGGTCGCCTGCGGCCCGACGTCTACCGCGAGCTCGATCTCAAGGGGCACGGCCTCACGCTGGTGGGCCCGGAGGCGCGCCTCTTCGCCCCGCAGCCGGACGGTCGGGCACTCACGCTGTGGGGCGACCCGGAGCGCACCGCCCAGGAGCTGCGGGCGTGGTCCGAGCCGGACGCGGCGGCCTACCCGGAGTTCGATCGGCGCGTTCGCGCCCTGGCCGGATTCCTCGGCCGGCTGGCCACGGCGACGCCGCCCGATCTCTCGGCGCCGACCCTCGAGGGGGCCTTCACCGGGCTGCGCCTGGGACTGGGCTACCGAGGCCTCGGCCGGCGCGATGGGCGAGAGCTGCTGCGCGTGCTGTCGATGGCGGTCGCCGACCTGGTCGGCGAGGCCTTCGAGTGCGAGCCGCTGCGCGCCGCGCTGGCCATGCGGGGCGTGCTGTTCACCGGCATGGGACCCTGGTCGGCGGGCACGGCGTCGGTCCTGCTGGCCGATTCGGCCGGCAACGACGGCGGCGCGCCGGGCCAGGCCGTCATCGCCCGCGGCGGCCCGGGCGCGCTGAGCGATGCCCTGGCCGCTGCGGCACGTGCCGCCGGGGCGGAGCTGCGCACCCGCTCGGAGGTCGTGGCCATCACCTCGCGCGATGGGGCCGTGACGGGCGTGGCGCTCGAGTCGGGCGAGGAGATCGGCTCGCGCGCGGTCGCCTCCGGCCTCGACCCGAAGCGCACGCTGGTCGGCCTGGCCGACCCGGTGGCTCTCGGGCCGCGGCTCGTCTGGCGGGCTGGCAACGTCCGCCAGCCGGGCATGACCGCCAAGGTCAACCTCGTCCTGGGCGCCCTGCCGGCCTTCCGCGGCGTCGACGGGGAGGACGGCCAGCGGCGGCTGCGGGGCCGGATCCTCGTCGGGGCCCTGGGCATCGACCACCTGGAGCGCGCCTTCGACGACGGCAAGTACGGCCGGGTCCCGGCCGCGCCGTACATCGAGGCGACGATCCCCACCCTGCTCGACCCGGAGCTGGCCACGGGCGGTCGCCACGTCCTCAGCGCGATCGTGCAGTCCGCGCCGTACCGCCTGCGCGACGGCGACTGGGACGGGGCCCGCGAGGCGCTCGGCGACCGCGTGATCGCGACCCTGGAGACGGTCGCGCCGGGTATCGGCGGCCTCGTGGAGGCGCGGCAGGTGATCACGCCGGCCGACCTTGAGCGAGACTACGGCCTGAGTGGCGGCCACCCGCTGCACGCCGACCCGGGTCTCGACCAGTGGTTCGCCTGGCGCCCGCTGCTCGGCTTCGCTCGCTACCGGTTGCCGATCGAGGGGCTGTACCTGGTGGGCGCGGGGGCGCACCCAGGCGGTGGCGTGACCGGCGGCCCGGGCGCCAACGCGTCGCGCGAGATCGTGGCCGACCTGGGCCGGCGTCGCCGCGCCTAGCTCTCCTCGGGGAGCGGCGGCTCATCCGCCGTGCCGGCCGCCGGCGGCGGCCTGGGGACACGGACGGGGTGGCCCTCGCGGGCGGCCACCGTCTTCGCCGCCCGGGACGTCACGTCGCGACCACGGTCGGCCATGCGGTTGAGGTAATGGAAGAAGAAGGCCGAGATGACCGCGGCGATGGGCACGCTGAAGATGGCACCCGCCACGCCGGCGATCTTGGCCCCGACGATCACCGAGGCCAGCACGACAGCCGGGTGGATGCCGACCGCATCGCCCATCACGCGCGGCTGGATGATGTTCATCACGACG
>DATHCS010000146.1:0-8638 GCA_035319405.1 Candidatus Dormiibacterota bacterium
AGACCCTGGCGCGCCACCCCGAGGGCTGCCCGACGGGTAGCGCCGTGGTCAGCGGCCCCGGCGACCTCGACGCTCGGTGGGTGATCCACGCGGTGGGGCCGGTGTGGCGCGGTGGCTATTCCGACGAGCGCGAGCAGCTGACCTCGGCCTACCGCACGGCGCTTCGCCTGGCGGAGGAGCTGGGCGCCAGGACGATCGCCCTGCCGGCTCTCAGCGCGGGCATCTACGGCTACCCCATCGAGGAGGCGGCCGGCGTCGCGCTCGCGACGACCCGCGAGCACCTGCTGGGCCCCACGGCGCTGGAGCGAGCCACGTTCGTGCTCTTCACGCCGCAGACCTACGCCGTCTTCGAACGCGTCCTGGAGGGGCTGCCGGCCTGAGAGGCTGCGGGGCTGACAGGCCGGCGCCAACCGGGCAGACTGCGCCGATGGAGCACTTCGACTTCGTGGTCGTGGGCGCCGGTCCGGCCGGCGAGGCCGCGGCGCAACTGGCGCTCTCGCGCGGGGCGAGCGTGGCGGTCGTGGAGCGCTGGCTGGTCGGGGGCATGTGCCCCTTCTGGGCCTGCATGCCGTCCAAGACCCTGCTGCACGCGGCATACGTGCACGCCCTCGGCGACCGCTATCCCTGGAGTCGTGCCTCGGCCAGGCGCGACTACATGATCAACCGTGAGCCGCCGCGCAGCGCCCCCGACGACAGCGGTCACGTGCACGAGCTGGAGCGGAACGGCGGCACGGTCATCCGCGGCGACGCGCGTCTCGCGGGCCCCGCTCGGGTCACCGTGACGTCGGGCGAGGGGGCGATGCGGGAGCTCGAGGCGCGGCACGTCGTGCTCGCCGTCGGCTCCACCACGCGGATGCCCCCGATCGAAGGCCTGGCGGACACGGAGCCATGGACGAACGTCGAGCTCACTTCCACGCGGGAGCTGCCGCTCAGCCTGCTGGTGCTCGGCGGGGGGCCGACCGGCGTCGAGCTGTCGCAGGTCTTCGCGCGCTTCGGGGTGCCGGTCACGCTGGTGGAATCGAACCCCCGGCTGCTGGCGCGCGACCATCCCCGCAACTCCGAGGCGGTGCAGGCGGGCCTGGAGCGAGACGGCATCGCGGTCCACACCGGGGTCAGGGGGCTACGCGTGCAACCGGCCGCCGGACAGGACGGGGCGCACCGCCTCGAGCTGTCCGATGGCCGCACCGTGGAGGGGCACCGCATCCTGATCTCGATCGGGCGCGCCTTCCCCCTCAGCGGGCTGGGCCTCGAATCGGTCGGTCTCGATCCGACGGCGATCGAGCCGGACGGGCGCCTCCGCCTGGCCGATGGGCTGTGGCTGGTGGGCGACCCGGCGGGTCCCGAGCTGCACACGCACGTCAGCCACTACCAGGGCGAGCTGGCCGTGCGCATGGCCCTCGGCGACGACGTGCGGCCCGACTACCGGGCGATCCCGCGCTGCACGTACACGGATCCCGAGGCGGCCTTCACCGGCCAGACGCTCGAGCAGGCCCAGGCCGCCGGCCATGACGCGGTGGAGTTCACGCAGCCCATGGCCACCACCTCCAAGGGCTACGTCTCGGAGACCGATCTGGGCCACGTGACGATCGTCGTCGACCGGAAGGAGCGGGTCCTCCTCGGGGCGGCCATCGCCGGCCCGCCCGGCAGCAGCGAGGCGATCCACGAGGCGGTGCTGGCCGTCAAGAGCGGCACGCCGCTGGGGGTGCTGGCCGACACGATCCACGCCTTTCCGACCACTGCGCGCGCCATGGGACTGCTGTTCGGCCAAGCCGACCGTGAGCTGGGGCGGGCAGGAGGCCGCGCGTGACGGAGCTGGCGGCCTGCAGCTGGGGGCCGGATCGAATCGACCTCTTCTGGCGTGACGACCACGGCCAGCTGCGGCACCGCGCCTGGGATGGCGCCGCCTGGTCCCCTCCGGACGATCTGGGCGGGCACCTCGCATCGGGGCCGACCGTCACCACCTGGGCCCGCGGCGAGCTGGAGGTCTTCGCCGTCTTCGAGGACGGCGAGCTGTGGGATCGCTACTGGGACGGGAGCAGCTGGCATCCCTGGGAGTCCCTGGGCGGACTGCTGGCCGGGCAGCCCGCCGCGAGCAGCAGCGGCCCGGATCGCATCGACGTCTTCGCGCCGGGCCGCGACGGGCGGACCTGGCACCGCTGGTGGGACGGCGCCCGATGGGTGCCCTGGGAGCAGCTCGAGGCGGACTAGGGTCGGGGCGGCGGGCGCCGGCATCGGACGCCGTCAGCGCCCCTCAGCCAGCGTGCCGTGGCAGCGGGATGACCGGAGCCGATGGGCCCCCACCACGATCGGCGTTCGGCGTCGCAGGAGATCGCGGTCCACCCCTCGGCGACCGACCCTCAGCCGGCTGGCCGCCCGTGATCCTTCCCAGCTCGACGAGGCGAGCCCGGATCGAGTTGCAGAGCGCGGGCAGGTCGAGCCCGGCGTCGGCGCGCCGACCCGCTGCGCCGCGTGGGACGGCCTGGCCGCTTGTCGGTTCGCCGGCGGTGCCGGGCATCGCGCTCTCCAGCCGGGCCAGCGCCCCTCGCAGGTTCTTGGCCTCCCCGGCCGGATTGCCACGCACCTCATGGACGCCCGCGGCGGCGAGCTTGATGAGGCCCTGGTAGAGGTCGCGCTCACGCGGCTCGGCGGTGCCCATCCAGGCCGGCTCGAGCAGCTCGTGGGCGAGAAAGACGTCGCCCCGCTCGTAGGCCGCCAGCGCCTCGCCCAGCGCGGCCCGCCGACGGGCGGCGGGCAGTGGCCGGTAGGCCTTGGCGCGGCCCCCCTGAACGACCGTGCGGCGCGACGGGCTCAGCGGTAGATCGAGGCCATCCGGTCGCGGTTGGTGTAGGCGCCGCCGGCGTACGAGCCGACGTCGACCACGAAGCCCAGCGCGACCAGGATCAGGCCCAGCAGGCTGATCCCGTTGGGATCCCACATCAGCACGTAGGCCAAGGTGGTCCAGGGCAGGAAGATGACCCCCAGGAGCGGAATCAGCGCGTTGTTGAAGACGAGGTTCCAGCGCGTCGTGTCGAAGAGCCACCACAGGATGGCCGCCGCTCGCGGCCCCAGCATGAGCAACGCTGCTGCAGCACAACACATACGTCCGGTCCCTCCTCTTCCTCTGCCCTTCCTCCGGCCGCGAGGATAGCCGCTCCGGATGGGCAGTGAAAGGCCCGGCCGCATGGGCCGGGCCGTTCGGATGGCCGGATCGCCGATCAGCGCAGCGCGGCGATGACCGCCTGCGCGTCGCGCCGCGCGGAGAGCAGCTCGGCGTGTGCCGAGTGCTCCGCCGAGCGGGCCGCGTCGAGCACCGGCTTGGCGCTGCCGTCGTTCCAGTCGGCCGGCGTGAGCGCGAGCAGCTTCGCCGAGAGACCGCTCACCTGGGCGCCGGCGTTGGCCAGGTCGTGCTGCATGGCGACGAGCGCGGCCTGGGCGGCGGCCACGTCCTTGCCCCGCGACCTGGCGAAGTCGATCAGCTGCTGCAGGCGCTGTGCCTCCTGGCCCAGCCGAGCGGCGGCGGCCGTCGCGGCGTCCGCGCCGCGCACGAGGTTGACCTGGGGAGCCAGCAACAGGTAGACGCGGAAGTCGGTGGCGATGCGGGGCAGGTCGACCTTGAGTTGCTCGACCGTGGTGTCGCCATCGATCTCGCGCTTCAGCGAGCCGAGGCCCGTGCGAGTGCTGGCGATGCGGTCGCGCAGCGCCTGCCGGTCGGAGGCCGCCAGGAAGGGAGCGGCAATGACCGCACCCTGGAGGCGGTCGAGGGTCACGAAGCGGCGGGCGATCTCGCAGTCACCCAGCGCCTTGAGGTTGGCGACGGACGGATCCTGGCGCACGGCCTGGCGCTGCGCGGCACAGGGGGCGGCCGCGGCGTCGGCGGTGGCGGCGCCGGGGGAGGCTGCTCCGGCAGGCGCCGCGAGGACGCTGCCGGCGAGGGTCAACGAGAGCAGGCCGCCGGCCACCAGGGCGGCGGCCCGAGCGGGCAGGGAACGGATCACGGGAGACCTCCATCGTCGGTCGGGTCGGCGGCGTCGTCCGAGAGCGAGCCTGCCAGTTGCTGGATGGCCCGGTCGGCCTGGCTGGAGAGGGAGACGATCGTGGGATCGGTGGTCGCCGAGCCGGCGGAACCGCCCGGGGCGTCTCCGGCGGGCGACGCCGGCGATGCATCGGGCGCCTGCGGAGAGGGCGTGGTCGACGGCTCGGGCGAGGCGTCGCTCGGGCCGGCCGACCGGCCCGAATCCTGGGAACCGTCCGGCCAGGTCGGGACGACCATCGAGGCGCCGGGGCCGGCGTCGGCGGGGTCCGGTGCCTTGGCGCCGGGGCGGCCGGCCGCCGTGCAGGCGCCGAGGAGGAACACGAGCAGCAACGGCACGCTCAGACGCGCCGCTCGGCTGCGGAGACTCGGCATGTTCGACTCCCGGGCGGGAATGGACGAGCACACCGTGACGAGTCGCCGTCAGGACACCAGCACGGGCGCGTAAACGCTGCGTTAGGGGCGCAGGGCCGCCGCTAGACTGCCGGCGTGACCAGACCGCTCACCGGCGATGCGCTGCGCGACCGCCTCCGCGTGGAGCCGGGGCGCCGCCTGCGGCTCGAGCGAATCGATCCGGGCGAGACCTACGGTCACCAGCGCTCCGCGTCCGCCGACGTCGTGGCGCAAGGCATGAGCGCCCTGCAGTCACAGCAGGAGCGGCTGTGGGCCGGGGCCCAGCGGGCGGTGCTGATCGTGCTGCAGGGCATGGACACGGCCGGCAAGGACGGGACCATCCGCCACGTCATGACGGCCTTCAACCCGCAGGGGTGCGACGTCGTCGGGTTCAAGGTCCCGACCCCGGAGGAGCTCGCCCACGACTACCTGTGGCGGGCCCACCGGGTCACGCCCGCGCGGGGCACGATCGCCATCTTCAATCGTTCGCACTACGAGGACGTGCTGGTGGTGCGGGTCCACGAGCTCGTGCCGCCGCGCCGCTGGCGGCAGCGCTATGCGCAGATCAACGCCTTCGAGCGACACCTCGCCCAGAACGACACGACGATCGTGAAGTTCTTCCTGCACATCTCGCCCGATGAGCAGCGGCGTCGGCTGCAGGCACGCCTCGACGATCCCAGCAAGCGCTGGAAGTTCCAGAAGGGCGACCTCGCCGAGCGGAAGCTGTGGCCTGCCTACCAGGCCGCCTACGAGGACGCGCTCACCCGCTGCACCACGGCCGAGGCGCCGTGGTACGTCATCCCCGCCGACCACAAGTGGTTCCGCGATCTGGCGGTCACGGAGATCCTGCGCGCGACCCTCGGCGAGCTCCGCCTCCGCTACCCGGCCGAGGAGCCGGGGCTGGAGGCCCTGGTCGTCGAGTAGGACTAGTGGCTGACGACCTTGGGCAGCTTCCTGGCCTGCTCGATCCAGCCCTCGATGGTCGGTTGCGAGGGCACGCGACGGACCATGTTGGGGCGCGCCGCATCGACCTCCTGGAAGGTCTGGGCCAGGTTGCCCGCATTGCGCTGGGCCAGCTCGGCCGGTGAGTCCACGCCCGCCGCCTCGAGCAGGTCGGCGTACTCCGAGCCGACGCCGTCGATGCGCATCAGGTCGACGTGGTTGACCCACTCCAGGATCAGCTTGTGGCTGATGCCGGTCGCCGCGACCAGCGCTTCGCGGCCCTTCGGCGCGGCGCCCCGCTCGAGCAGGTCATCGGTGGTCCGCACGCCCGCCTCGCGAAGGCTCGCCGCGTAGGCAGGGCCGATGCCCTCGACATCCTCGATGTTCATGGCACATCTCTCCCATTCATACCGCGCGGCCTGGCGCGACGGCAGCCAACAGCCACGTTCCCGGCGGTCGTACGATAGCCGACCGTGGATGCGGCGTTCGTGCAGGCGATGCAGGCGGGCTATGCCCTCGCGGAACCGGCCCTGCTCGTGGGCAGCCCGATGCTCGGGGGCGAGGTGGCGGCCCAGGTGCGCGTCCAGCAAGCCCTGGCGATGGCGAACCGTCACGGCCTGATCGCGGGTGCCACGGGCACCGGCAAGACGAAGACGCTGCAGATCCTCGCCGGCGAGCTGTCCCTGGCGGGTGTGCCGGTCTTCATCTCCGACGTGAAGGGCGACGTGACCGGCATCGCGGCGCCTGGCAACGCCGGCGACGCCCGCCTCCAGCAGCGCTGCAGCACGCTCGCCCTGGAGTATCACGCGGCTGGCCACCCGGTCGAGTTCCTCTCCCTGTCCGGGCAGCTCGGGGCCCAGGTGCGGGCCACGGTGCACTCCTTCGGACCGTTGCTGCTCTCCAAGGTGCTCGACCTCAACGACACCCAGACGGCCGTGCTGACGCTCGTCTTCCGCTACTGCGACGATCAGCGGCTGCCGCTGCTCGACCTGGCCGACCTGCGCACCACGCTGCAGTACCTGGGCTCCGACGCCGGCAAGGTCGCCCTGGCCCAGTACGGCGGCATGTCCACCGCCACGCTGGGCGTGCTGCTCCGCTCGATCATCGTGCTCGAGGAATCCGGGGCGGGGAGCTTCTTCGGCGAGCCCGAGTTCGACGTGCGCGACCTGCTGCGCCTCACGCCCGACGGCCAGGGCGTGGTCAGCGTCCTGGAGCTGTCGGACGTGATGGACAAGCCACGCCTCTTCAGCACGTTCATGCTTTGGATGCTGGCCCAGCTGTACGCGACGTTGCCCGAGGTGGGTGACCTGCCGAAGCCCAAGCTGGCCTTCTTCTTCGACGAGGCGCACCTGCTCTTCCACGAGGCCTCGAAGGCGCTCATGGAGCAGATCGAGCTGACGGTGCGCCTCATCCGCTCCAAGGGCGTCGGCGTCTTCTTCGCCACCCAGACCCCCAGCGACGTGCCGTCCACGGTGCTGGCCCAGCTGGGCAACCGCTTCCAGCACGCCCTGCGCGCCTTCACGCCCGAGGACGCGGACGACCTGCGCAAGACCGCGCGCACCTTCCCCACCTCGACCTTCTACGACATCGAGCAGGTCATCACCTCCCTGGGCATCGGCGAGGCCCTCGTGACGGTCCTCTCGCCGCGCGGCGTGCCCACGCCCGTCGCAGCGACGCTCCTGGTTCCTCCCGACTCGCTGATGGCGGCGCTCGACCCCGCCGCGTTCCAGGGCCTCGTGGCCAGCGGCTCGCTGCGCGCCAAGTACGGGGCGACCATCGACCGCCAGAGCGCCCACGAGATCATCGTTGGTCGACTGCAGGCGGCGCAGGCCGCGGCACAGGCCGCGGCGCCGGAGGCCTCGGCGCAGCCGCCCTCGGCGACCGGGGCCCGCCCCTACGACCGGCCGCCCACCGTCTCCTGGGATGCCCGCCAGCGGCAGGTCATCTACGACGAGGGGCGCAAGGCGGAGCGTGACCGGCAGGCCGCGCAGAAGGCCCAGCGACAGGCGGAGAAAGAGGAGGCGGCGGCCGAGCGCGCGAGGCAGAAGACGCTGGACACCACCGTGCGGACGGCCGGCCGGGTGCTGACGTCGCGCGCCGGGCAGGACATCGTGCGCAGCGTCTTCGGGACGCTCTTCGGCAGCAAGGACTGACGCCCGAGGGGCGCTGCGGGCAACCTCGTCACCGCCGCGTGGGCGGGCGGTTCTAGCGGGCGGCGCGGGTGCCCGCGCGGAAAACGACCGGGCGAGACCCCGGGCGCACCACCATGACCGGGCACGGCGCATCCCGGGCCACGGCCTGCGAGACGCTGCCGAAGAGGAGGCGGCCGACCGGGCCGCGGCCGTGCGAGCCCATCACGATCAGATCGACCCGTTCCGCGGCGGCCGCCTCCATGAGCGCCGTGGCAGCGCGGCCCTCCCAGATGAGGAAGGTCGCGTGGACGCCTCGGGTCCGCGCTGCCTCCACCACACGACGCGCCGCCATCTCGCGGTCCTGGCGCAGCTGGTCCATGCGCCTCGCCCCCTGGCCGCCTGAGGACACGTCGCCCTGGTCGATGACGCTCACGATCAGCAGCTCCGCGTGCGCTCGAGCGGCCAGGTTGAGGGCCTCGTCCGTGGCCGGCTCGGAGATCGACGAGAGGTCGGTCGCCAGCAGGATGCGCCGCAGCGAGCCGGCCTCGGGCAGGCCCGGCCCGGCGATCCCGTCTTCATGCTGGCTCATCGACCGCTCCCGCATCGCTCGTCCGTTTGCGCGAAGCCTCGGACCCGCCCTGGAACGACACGACGGGCCGTTGCCGGCCCGTCGTGTCGGGCGCTGTGGGCGTCACGGCCGGAGGCCGGCGTGACGCGTCGGAAGGAGGGAAGCAGGGTCATGCTTCCGGGGGGCTCGAGTTGGTTCCTTCCGGCACAGGCTCCGGGTTCACCCACCAGACGCCCTGGCAGGTGATCGAGGTGACCCTACCTTGCGCGTGAGGGGCCGCCCCGTGCCGTTCGGCCCGAACTGGATGGGACCATCAACCCCAGCTGAAAGCCTGCTAGGCTGAGGGCGATGGCCGTGACGACCCGGCGTATCGAGCGGCCCTCGCTCGACAGCGCACTCGACACCCTGGAGGGCCTCCTCGCTGCGACCCAGGCGATCGCCAGCGAGCTGGCCCTCGAGAGCGTGCTGCAGGTCATCGTCGACCAGGCTCGTCAGCTGGTCGACGCGCAGTACGCCGCGCTGGGCATCGTGGGGCCGGACGGGCGCATCGAGCGCTTCATCACCAGCGGCATG
>DATHCS010000147.1:0-5510 GCA_035319405.1 Candidatus Dormiibacterota bacterium
CATCGGCGAGACGGTCCAACTGAAGAAGGCCGGGGCCTCGTTCAAGGGGCTCTGCCCGTTCCACGGCGAGAAGACGCCCTCCTTCGTGGTCACGCCCGCGCGAGAGTCGTGGCATTGCTTCGGCTGTGGCAAGGGCGGCGACGTCTTCAGCTTCGTGATGGAGCGCGACGGGATCGGCTTCCCGGAGGCGCTCCGCCGCCTGGCCGGCCGCGCCGGGGTCGAGCTCGACGAGCGGACCACGCGCGAGGACGCGCGCCGCAAGCGCCTCCGCGAGGTGCTCGAGGCAGCGGTCGCCTTCTACCACGCGGCACTGACGGGCAGCCCGCTGGGGCAACCCGCGCTGGACTACCTCCGCGGTCGCGGCTTCACGGACGAGACGATCGCGACCTTCCAGCTGGGCTGGGCGCCCGACGCGTGGGACGGCCTGACGCGCGCCCTCATCAGCAAGCGTGGGGCGCGCGAGGAGGAGCTGCTCGAGGCGGGCCTCGTCGTGCGCAGCGAGCGTCGCCGGGCCGGTGGGGCCGGCGTCTACGATCGGTTCCGGGGCCGCGTGATGTTCCCCATCCGCGATGCCTCGGGTGGCGCCTCGGGCCTCGGCGGGCGCATCCTGGCCCAGGAGGGGCGCGACGCCGAAGGACGTGACCGCGGGCCCAAGTACCTCAACTCGCCGGCCACGCTGCTCTTCGACAAGAGCCGCACGCTCTATCTCGTCGACCGCGCCAAGGGTCCCGCCCGCAAGGCCGGCCAGGTCGTCATCGTGGAGGGGTACACGGACGCCCTGATGGCCCACCAGGCCGGCTTCGAGAACGTGGTCGGTGGCCTGGGCACGGCCCTCACGGCCGGCCAGGTCGAGCTCGCCACGCGCTATGCGCCCGCCATCGCCCTCGCCTACGACGTCGATCCCGCGGGCCAGGGCGCGGGCACCTTCGGGGCCACGGAGCTGTCCGCGTTGATCGCCGAGATCGAGCGGTCGCCGCATCGGGGCCGCCTGACCGACGTCGGCGTGGTTCGCCTGCCCGAGGGCAAGGATCCCGACGAGGTCATTCGCGAGGATCCTGGCGCGTGGCGCGAGGCGACGGGGCAACCGCAGCCGATCATGGAGTACCTGATCGACCACTACGCCGCCCGCTACGACCCGAGGACGCTCCAGGGCCGCGAGCGGCTCGTGGCGGCCGTGCTGCCCACGCTGCGCGCCGTCAGCGACCCCGTGCGCCGCGACGGCTACCTCCAGCTCCTGGCTCGACGCAGCGGCGTGGACCAGCGAGTGCTCATCGAGGCGCTGCGCAGCCGCCAGGCCGTGGGGCCGGGGGCGACGTCGGGCCGGACCCCCCGTTCGGGACCGGAAGCCGGCCAGCGCATCAACCTCGACGCGGTGTTGGCCAGCCCGGACGCGCTCGATCCGCAGTCCGCGGCACGCACGCTCGACCCCGTCGAGCTGACGCTGCTGCGCCTGCTGCTGATGCACCCCGACTGGCAGCTGGCCCTGCGCGATCGCCTCGCGCCTGAGGACCTGCTCACCACGCCCGCCCGCGAGCTGTGGCGGGCGATCCTCGCCGATCGGGGCGCGGACGCGTCGGGCGAGTTCCGGCGCGACCGCCTCCTGGAGGCCCTCGACCCGACACTGGCCACCCTGGCGCGCACGCTCTACGCCCGCAACGATCCGGACCCCGATTCCGAGGTCGCCCTCGAGCAGGCCTTCGACCAGTGCCTGCTGCGACTCGAGAAGCGGCGCCTGGCCGACCTCTTCGACTACCGCCGCGCGGAGCTTGCCGAGGCCGAGGCCGATGGCGACCTGGTCGCGCGCGAGCGCCTCCGCGACGAGATCCGTCGCCTGAACGATGAACGCGCGGCGCTCGACCGCCGTCTTGATGAAACCACCCTGCTGGCGCGCCACCGCGCCGCTCCCGCCGCCGAACCCGCCGCCCCCCTAGGAGGATCCCGATGACTGCCGACCCCACCGACACCCAGCTGGTCGCGACGGTGCTCGAGCGCGGCAAGCGCCGCGGCCTCGACGACGACCTCGTGGTGGCCAAGGACGAGGACGTCGACGAGCTGGCCGGGCCCGACCTCGGCGTGGCCGCCGAGCTGGGCGTTGCCGTCTCCGTCGAGGAGGCCGGCCAGCAGCCGTGGGAGGAGCCGCCCGCCGTCCTGACCAAGGAGGAGGCCGACGAGCCCACCCAGGAGGAGCTCGAGGCCATCGCCGCCGACATGATCGGCATCGACGACCCGGTGCGCATGTACCTCAAGGAGATCGGCAAGGTGCCGCTCCTGACCGCCGAAGAGGAGGTCGTGCTGGCCAAGGCGATCGAGCTCGGGGAGCAGATCGTCGAGGAGCCCTGGAAGGCGGTCCTCTCGTTGTGGGAGTGGACCAAGAACGACACCGAGCGCAAGACCCGCACCAAGCACCCGCAGTACCGCCTGCCCTACGGCCCCGAGACGGAGCAGATCGTCACCGCCGCCATCGCGGCCGCCGAACAGGACGGCCTGCTGCAGCCGACGCCGGACTTCCACCTGACGAGGGCGCAGAAGGACGTCGGCGAGGGCGCGCACGAGGCGCTCCGCCAGGCCAAGCACCTCGTCACCGAATACAACAAGGCGCCCAGCGCGGCGGCCTTCGTCGAGCTGGCCGACTGGTCCTTCCGTTCCGTGCACGGGCCCGACCTCGAGGCCCGCGACAACGTCGGCCTGCGCGCCGTCTACGACTGGACGCGCCAGATCGCCCACGAGGCCCTGTCGCGCTGGATCCTGGGCGGCAAGGACGCCGAGCTGTTGCTCGAGATGGGCTGGGATCCCGACGCGGACCCGACCACCAAGCCGCGCAACCGGCGAGGAACGCTCGTGCGCATCGGCCGCGACGGGCGCGAGCAGCTGACGAGCGCGAACCTGCGCCTCGTCGTCTCCATCGCCAAGAAGTACATCGGGCGCGGCATGAGCTTCCTGGACCTCATCCAGGAAGGCAACATCGGGCTCATCCGGGCGGTCGAGAAGTTCGACTTCGAGAAGGGCTTCAAGTTCTCGACCTACGCGACCTGGTGGATCCGGCAGGCGATCACGCGTGCCATCGCCGACCAGGCCCGCACGATCCGCATCCCCGTGCACATGGTGGAGACGATCAACCGCCTCATCCGCGTCAGCCGCACGCTGCTCCAGGAGCTGGGTCGCGAGCCGACGGTGGAGGAGATCGCGGAAGCGATGTCCAAGGGCCAGGAGATCGTGGTCACGCCAGACAAGGTGCGCGAGATCATCAAGGTCTCGCAGGAGCCGGTGTCGCTGGAGACGCCCATCGGCGAGGAGGAGGATTCGCACCTCGGCGACTTCATCGAGGATCGCGCCGCGCTCGCCCCGGCCGAGGCGGCCAGCCATCAGCTGCTCAAGGAGCAGGTGGAGGCCGTGCTCGACTCGCTCTCCGGCCGCGAGCGGCGCGTGCTGCAGCTGCGCTTCGGGCTGGAGGACGGCCGCGCCCGTACCCTCGAGGAGGTGGGCAAGGAGTTCAACGTGACCCGCGAGCGCATCCGCCAGATCGAGGCCAAGGCCCTGCGCAAGCTGCGCCACCCTTCGCGCAGCCGGAAGCTCAAGGACTACCTGGAGTAGCGGTACCGCGCCCGACCGGAGAGGGTTCCGGTGCCGGATCGTCGACGCCGGCGAGCGCGACGACCCGATCCCAGAGGCGCCTCCGCGCCGTAAGGTCGAGACGGGTCCCCGGCAGGCGATCGAGCGGACGCGGCAAGCGGTCCAGGAACAGTCGGCCGTTGAACGCTGCTGCTGCCGGCGCGGCAGCAAGCCAGACGGCCGTGTCCGCCCCCTCGTGGGGTGTCCGCAGGATCGCCCGCGTCATCCGGTGGAAGCCGGGGAGCGACGCGGCCAGCCCGGGCGTGTCGGTCCAGCCCGGGTGCATCGCGTTGAAGGTCACCTCGTCACGCGGAACGCGACGCGCCCATTCGCTCCTCGACGGCGCGAGGGGGCCGCATGTGCACCCACTAAGAGACCCGAATGCCAGATCAGACGACCTGGCGGCCCATGCGCGCCGGCGGCGAGTTTCCGGGCGTCATGCCCGACGTCACTGGCAGGCCGGCACGTGACCAGTCGCTGAACGAGCCGGGGTAGAGCAGGGGATCGGGCAGGCCCGCGACCCGCATCGCCAGCGCGAGCTGGCAGGCGTTCGTGCCGCTGCCGCAGCTGACGACCACGCGTGGCGATGCGCCGGCCGGCTCCGCCGCCCCGAGGCTCACGAACCGCCCTCGCAGCGCCTCCGCCGGCAGGAAGCGTCCGTCGGGCCCGAGGTTGTCGCCCGTGGGCGCCGAGACGGCGGTGGGAATGTGCCCGGCCACAGGGTCGATCGGCTCCACCTCGCCGCGGTAGCGCTCACCTGAGCGGCCGTCGAGGAGTCGCAGCCGGCCCAGGCCCGCAGCAAGCCCCTCGCGATCGATCGTGCGTGGCCAGGTGCTGGCCAGGTGCAGGCTCGCGGGCGGCCAGCTCGGCGCCGCGGTCGTGAGCGGCAGGCCCGCTGCGGTCCAGGCGCCGAGCCCGCCGTCGAGCACGTCCACCTCGCGGTGGCCGAGCGCGTCGAGCATCCACCAGAGGCGCGCCGCGACGCCGCCGCCGGCATCGTCGTAGGCGACCACGCGGTGCCCGTCGCCGATGCCCAGGGCCGCCATCCGCGCCGCGAAGGCCGCCGGCTCGGGCAGCGGGTGCCGGCCCGGCCCGTCGGGCGCCGACAGGTCCGTGTCGAGGTCCACGAACGCCGCCCCGGGCAGGTGGCCCGCCTCGTAGGCGCGCCGCCCGTCGCCAGGTCTCAGCAGGTACCAGCGCGTGTCGGCGATGCGGACGCGAGCCGCACGGGCCGGGACGTCGAGCTCCGCGGCCAGCTCCGCGACCGAGATGAGCGCCATGCGCCGAGTATGGCGATCTACGCCACCGCGCGGCTGAAGGCGCGTCGCGCGCCGAGCAGGGCCACCACAGCCAGCACCGCGAAGAGCGCCAGCCCGAGCGGCACGGCGGGGTCGGCCGGGCGTCCGGTGAAGACGGCCCGGATCGCCTCGACCGCGTGGAGCAATGGATCGGCCGCGGCGAGCGTGCCCAGCCAGGCCGGCGCGAGCGACATCGGCAGCAGGATGCCCGACAGCAGGAGCATCGGGATGGCGATCGAGTTGATGAACTGGGCGAAGGCGTCCTCGCTGCGCAGCTGCAGGGCGATCACGTACGAGGTGGGGGCGAGCGTGAGGCCGAGCGCGACGAGGATCGCGATGGTCACCGCCAGCCCGTAGGCGTCCACGCTCAGGCCGAAGGGGATCGCGAGCGCGATCAGGATGAGGGCCTGGCCGACCAGCACCACCACGTCGCGCAGCGACATGCCGAGCAGCACCGCGGTCCGGCTGATGGGCGTGACGCGGAAGCGCTCGATGACGCCGTATCGCAGCTGGGCCACGAGCGCGAAGCCGACGAAGCCGCCGCTGAAGAGGGCGATCTGCACCAGGAGCCCGGGCACGAACACGTTCCACGAGCCGCCGCCC
>DATHCS010000148.1:0-2266 GCA_035319405.1 Candidatus Dormiibacterota bacterium
GATCCTCACGCCGGGGACTCTCCAGCCGGCCTTCGACGCGCTGGCGCGCGAGGTCGCCGCCGGCGAGCTGCCGGCGGCGGTGCTGGCCGTGGCCGATCGCCACGGGCTGATCCGCCTGGGCGCGATCGGTCCCGGCCGTGAGCGGGTCACGCCCCGCAGCCGCTTCATGATCGCCTCGATCACCAAGCCGATCTTCGCCACCAGCGTGCTGCAGCTGGCCGAGGACGGCCGGCTCGACCTGGACCGGCCCGTGACGGCAGACCTGCCCGAGTTCCGGCCGCCACCGGCTGCTCCGGGCCAGGCCGGCGGCGAGGCCATCACGCCGCGCATGATCCTGTGCCACACGGCGGGCCTGGACGAGGACTGGGAGCGCATCCGCCGCGAGCGTCCCTCCGCGCAGCGCATCTACGAGGCGCTGTGTTCCACGCCCCTCCGCTACGCACCGGGCTCGCGCTTCCGCTACACGTCCAACTCGTGGTTCGTGCTCGGACGGCTCGTCGAGCGGATCAGCGCCGTCCCGTATCCGCGGCTGCTGCAGGAGCGCGTGCTCGAACCGCTCGGCATGGCCGAGACCGGCTTCGCGCTGCCGGCACACGATCGGGCGCCGGTGCATGGCTTCGGGCCACACCCGCGGCAGATCCCGGTCTACGTTCGCCTGTTCACGCGCCTGGCCCACCCGGCCGGTGGCCTGTGGAGCACCACGCAGGACGTCCTGCGCTTCGGGCAGGCCATGCTGGCCGGCGGCGAGCAGGACGGACGGCGCGTCCTCGGTGCGAGCTGGCTCTCCGAGATGACGCGGTCGCAGACGGAGGGCCTGGTCGACGACGAGGAGCCCGGCCGCGAGCCGCACTACGCGCTGGGCTGGGGTCGCTCGGGCCTCGACGCGGGGCGACCCGGTTCGGCGGCCGTCTTCGACCACGGCGGGAGCTCGGCTGGTCGCCTGTGGGTCGATCCCCAGGTCGGGCTGGTCGTGGTCATGCTCGCCAATCGCTGGGGCAGCTCGAGCCGCCACGCGCTGGCGGTGATCGGCACGGTCTACGACATCCTGGGCATGGCTCGGCCGAGCGGGCCCACGACCAGCGAGCCGAGCGGCGGGCGCTGAGGCGCGGACCCTAGGGCAGCGCGCCTTCCTCGACGGCGAACGCGTGGAGGCGCAGCTGGCAAGCCTCGGCGAGCCGCTCCACCTGGCGAACCATCCACGGGTCGACGCGGCTGCTGTCCTCGATGGCCACGGTCGGGCCCGTGGGATCCTCGGCCAGCTCGATGCCGTCGACGGTCCGATAGTCGGTCATCCAGTTGGCCTGCAGCTGCACGATCGCTGCCACGACCACGGGGCGCGAGAACGACCAGTCGAGGTAGGTCGCGTTGAGGTGGTCGACCACGTCGCGCACGCGCACCGCGCGGCCTCGGGGCAGGCGCGCCAGCAGGTGCACCACGCGGAGGGCGGCGAAGGGGTCGCCGGGCTCGGCCACGACGGGCGGCCGCAGGTTCGGATCGGGGAGCCCGGGCACGTCGCGCAGTTCGAGCATCAGGAACCCCTCGCCTCGCCTGCATCGCGCGGCTCGAGGCGCAGGGTCGTGGCGAGGACGTCGCGCGCGAGCATGGCGCGGAGCGACGGGTCGCTGCGGTACTTGCGTCGCAGCGCGTCGCTGCAGGCCGCGACGGAGGCCGGGTCCGGGGCATGCACGCAGCGCACCGCGATGCGCCGACCGCCCGTCACGATCACGGCTCGTGGCTCGGCCCGCGCTTCCTGGTACCAGCGCCCCTCGGGCCCGCGCACCGAGCGGAGATAGGCGCGGCCGTCCTCGACCATGACCCACACGATCGTGCTGCGGATCCGTCCGTCGGGGCGACGGGTCTCGATGTCGACCTCCTCCTCGGCCTCCAGGCGGGACAGCACCTCGGCCGGGAAGCGCGCCTCGACGGGCTGGCCGGGCGTCGTGCTCACCACTGGCCCTCGTGACGGACGTCCGCCAGCGTCTTGCGCCGCCCGGCGCGACGGGGCCGGGTGAGCATGGCCGGGTCGGCGGGATAGCCGAAGGAGAGCAGGAACTCACACCACTGGTCTTCCGGGTAGCCCAGCAGGCGGCGCGCCAGGGGCTGGACGTAGACCGTGGCGGGCACGCTGCCGATGCCCAGTTCCCAGGCCGCCAGGACCATGTTCTGGGCGGCCCTTCCCAGGTCCCACATGACCGAGTAGGGCTCGTCGCGACCGGGATCGGGCGTCACCAGGGCCACCGCCGCGGCCGCCCCGGCGAGGTGGCCA
>DATHCS010000149.1:0-5152 GCA_035319405.1 Candidatus Dormiibacterota bacterium
AGCCGAGGAAGACGCCACGCACGTTGACCGCCATCACCCGGTCCCAGGTGGACACGTCGGTGTCCACCACGGAGTGATCCGCCTCCGGCATCACGCCCGCGTTGTTGTAGAGGCAGTCCAGTCGCTGGTAGGTCGCCAGGGCGTGGTCCACCATGGCCCTGGCGTCAGGCTCGCTGGAGACATCGGCTCGCACCAAGGTGGCCTCGCCACCCGCGTCGCGGACGAGCTGCACCGTCCCCTTGCCGGCCGCTTCGTCGGCCTCCGCGACCACGACCCGCGCACCCTCCGCGGCGAAGAGCTGGGCCGCGACGCGGCCCATGCCGCTCCCCCCGCCGGTGATCACCGTGACCTTGCCCTGCAGCCGCACGGCCTGTCCTCCTCCTCATGCTGGCGTCGCTTCGCCAGAGCGTAGCGGCGCCCGCCGCCCGCGTGGCGGTCCAGAAACGACGAGCGGTCGTCAGGCCTCGGCAGCGGCAGGAGCCGCCGAACCCGGCGCCGAGGCGGCCGGGCCAGCGCCCGCGGCGTCCCCCCGCAGCGCCAGCACGTTGTGGGCCGGCACGGGTCGCGTGAAGCCCTTCAGCGAGAGCTCGCCCACCGGCTCACCGACGACCAGGTCCTCGACGGCGGCGTAGGCGCGCTGGCTGAGCAGGATCTGGCCGTCGTGCGCCTCGGCGGCAAGGCGCGAGGCGAGGATCACCACCATGCCGATCGCGCCGTAGTCGTAGCGGCCCTCGAAGCCGATCCGCCCGAGGGTGGCATGGCCAACCGCCACGCCCACCCCGAACCCGAGCTCGTATCCACGCTTGCGCCAGGGACCCCGTAGCGCCTCGAATCGCTCGCGCATGGCCACCGCCAGGCGCACCGCCCGCGCCTCGTGGTCGGCCACCGGCACGGGATCGTTGAAGAACACGAGCATGCCGTCGCCGGCGAAGTGCTCGAGCGTCCCTCCGTTGGCGAGGATCAGCTCGCCCATGGCCGCCTGGTACTCGCGAAGGACGCCGAAGAGCTCCTCCGGCTCGGCGGTTTCCGAGAAGGCGGTGAAGCCTCGCAGGTCGGAGAACACGGCCGTGATGAGGCGCCGATGGCCGTCCAGCAGGTCCTGGCCCTCGGGGCTGGAGACGAGGGCGGCGACCTGCGGCGAGAGGAAGCGCGCCAGCTCCGTCCGTTGCCGCTCGATCGTCTCCAGGAGCGTGGCCTGGCGCGCGGCGTAATCCAGCTCCAGGTCGTGCAGCCGCTTCGAGGCCAGAGAAGCCGACAGGCGGGCCCGCAGGATCGACGCGTCGAAGGGCTTGGGCAGGTAGTCGGCCGCACCCATCTCGATGCAGCGCACCACGCTGTCGAGCTCATCGACGGCCGAGATCACGATGACCGGGATGTGGCGCAGCGCCTCGTCCGCCTTCATCCGCCGCAGCACCTCGTAGCCGTCGAGCTCCGGCATCTCGAGGTCGAGCAGCACCACGTCGACCGTGCCGCCGTCCGCGATCGCGAGCAGCTCGAGCGCCGCTCGACCGTCGGCGGCCTCGAGCGCCTGATGGCCCTGCTCCTCGAGCGCTCGCACCAGCACGCTGCGGTTGAGGCGCGTGTCGTCGACGACGAGGATCCGCCCGCCGCCCGTCCCGCTCACGTCGCGCCCTCCTGGGTGCCGCGGGCCTCGAGGGCCGCCCGCGCGGGGCCGTAGTCATGGGTCACCTGCTCGGCGAGCGCCAGCAGCTCGGCAGGCGGGGCGTCCGCCGCGGCCGCTTCGAGCTCGCGACAGGTTGCCGCCAAAGCCAGCGCACCGAGGCTGGCGCTGGTGGACTTGAGCGTATGCGCCGCGCGTCGGAGCGCCACGCGGTCCCCGCTCGCGAGCGCCCCGCGCATGTCGTCGAGCAGCGCCGGGCTGTCGGCCAGGTAGGTCTCGATCAACTCGGCCAGGAACGCATGATCGCCGCCCACGGTCTCCAGGAGCTGGGCGAGCGTGGCTTCGTCGAGCGTCTGGTCAGGCATCGGCGACGCCTCCGGAAGGGGTGGCCGCCAGGGCGGCGGCGAGCTCGGCCGGGCGGATGGGCTTGGAGACGTAGTCGTCCATGCCGGCCGCCAGGCAGGCCTCGCGGTCGCCGGCGAGGGCGTTGGCGGTCATGGCCACGATGCGCACGTCCGCCCGCGCGGCCTCGCCGGCCCGGATGCGGCGGGTCGCCTCGAGGCCATCGAGCTCGGGCATCTGTACGTCCATCAGCACGACGTCGTAGGGGCGGTGCCGCAGGGCCTCGATCGCTTCCAGGCCGTTCGCGGCGACGTCCGCCTCGTACCCGATCTGCGCCAGGAGGCGCAGCGCCAGCTTGCGGTTCACGGCGTTGTCCTCGGCCAGCAGGATCCGAAGCGGATGGCGCTGGCCCAGCTGCGGGGCGGTCGCCGAGCGATCCGTCGCGGCCGCCGCTTCTGCCGGCTCGCGTCCGAGCAGCACCGTCACCAAGGCATCGTGGAGGGCCGACGGCTTGACGGGCTTGAGCAGGAAGGCGGCGACGTCGGCGGCCACGTCGCGGTCTCGATGGCCGACCGAGGAGAGGATCACGACCGGAAGGTCGGCGCCGGCAGGCAGGGCGCGCACCGCGGCGGCCAGCGTGTAGCCGTCCATGTCGGGCATCGCCAGGTCCACCAGGGCCACGTCGAAGCGCTGGCCCGCCTCGACCAGTCGCAGCGCCTCGGGCGCCTCCGCGATCGCGCTGGCGGTCATGCCCCACCGGGCGATCTGAGCGACGAGGATGCGGCGGTTGGTAGCGTTGTCGTCGACGATGAGGACCCGCCGCCCGGCCAGCTGCGGCAGGGGGCCCCTGGCCTCCGGAGCGACCGCGGCGTCGGGCGCGGCGGGTGCTCGGAAGGTGAGTCGGAAGCAGCTGCCCTCGCCCTCCACCCCCTGGCTCGTCGCGACCAGCGTCCCCTCCATCAGCTCGGCCAGGCGCCGGCTGATGGCCAGTCCGAGGCCGGTCCCCCCGTATCGCCGGCTGGTCGAGATGTCGGCCTGGCTGAAGGAGCGGAAGAGTCGGTCCATGCGGTCGGCGGGGATGCCGATGCCCGTGTCCTCGACCTCGACGGTGATCTCCCAGCGCTCGCCGCGGCCCGCACGCGGCGGTGCCACTCGCTGGCCGCCGACACGCAACACGACCTCCCCGCGATCGGTGAACTTGACGGCGTTGGACAGCAGGTTGAGCACGATCTGCCGGAGTCGGCCGGCATCGCCGACCAGGCCGAAGGGCAGCTCCTCGTCGGGTGCGTACACGAGCTCCAGGCCCTTCTTCGCGGCGAGCGGTGCGATGACGTCGAGCGCCCCTTCGATGCAGGGGCCCAGCGCGAAGGGCATCGCCTCGAGGTCGATCTTGCCGGCCTCGATCTTGGAGAAGTCGAGGATGTCGTTGATGATCGTGAGCAGCGCCTCGCCCGAGGTGGCGATCGTCTCGGCGTAGTCGCGCTGCTCGCCGTCCAGCGGCGTCTCGAGGAGCAGGCCGCTCATGCCGATGATGGCGTTCATCGGGGTGCGGATCTCGTGGCTCATGGCGGCGAGGAAGGTGCTCTTGGCCTGGTTCGCGTCCTCCGCCGCCTCCTGGGAGGCGCGCGCCTCCTCGAAGAGCCGGGCGTTCTCGATGGCGATGGCGGCCTGCTGGGACAGGCCTTCGAGGAACTCCAGGTCGGCCGCGCTGAAGCGCAGGCCGGGGGAACCCCGCCAGACGGCCATCATGCCGCTCACGGCGCCACGCGCTCGGAGTGGCGCGGCGATCAGTCGCTCGTCGGGCTCCACGTCCGTGCCCGGGATCGGTATCACCCTGGGATCGCCGGTCACGTCGTTGATCACCTCGGCCACGCCGCGCCGAGCCAGGTCGCCGATGATCCCTTCGCCGAGCGTGATGGTGTCGGCCATCACCTGCTCGGCGATGCTGCCGAGGGCGACCAGCGGCCGCAGGGTCTGGCCGTCCGGGTCGGCGAGGTAGACCGCGCTGGTGTCGCCGCCCAGCAGGATTTGCGCGCGGTCCGCGATGCGCTCCAGGACGAGGCGCAGGTCGAGCATCGCGGAGATCTCCGCGCCGACGTCGGCCAGGGCGGCCATCTCGCTCGCTCGGCGCTGGGAGTCGCGGTAGAGCCGCGCGTTCTGGATGGCCACCCCGACGTTGGCGGCCAGCGTCGCCAGCAGTCGCACGTCCGAATCGCCGAAGCGCCCCGACTCCTCGATGCTCTGCACGCTGATCGCGCCGATGGCCGCGTCCCCGACCAGGATGGGCACGCCCAGGTAGGAGCTGGCCAGCGTTCCGACGCGCTGGAGGTTCTCGAACTGCGTATCGCGGTTCAGGAGCAGCGGCTCCTTGGAGGCGAGGATGCGCGAGGTGAGGCCCTCGCCCAAGGCCATCGGCTCGATGACCTGTCGCTCGCCGCGCTCGCTGTAGTAGGGGAACTCGATCGCCTGCTGCAAGGGGTCGAGGAGGGCCACGTAGACGAGGTCGGCGTCGAAGGTGCGCCGCATCTGCTCACCCAGCCGATCGATGAGGGCGTCCAGGTCGAGCTGGGAGGCGAGGGCCTTGCCGAAGTCGTTGATGATCGCCAGCTCGGCGGCCCGTTGGCGGGTCTCGTCGATGAGGCGGGCGTTCTCGAGGGCCACCGTGAGGCTCGCCACGAGTGTCGTGAGGAGATCCTGATCGGAGCCGCTGAAGGCGGCCTTCCGATCGAGGTTCTGGAGCGAGATGGCGCCCACGGTGTCACCAGCGACCTGGAAGGGCACGAAGAGCGCCGAGAGCGGGGGCTCGCCGGTGATGAACGAGGGGTTGCCGTAGTCCGCGGCCTGCGCCTGGAAGTCGTCCACGAGCAGCGGGCGATGCGTCTCGATGACGTGGCGCCGGAAGCCGATCAGCTCGATGCGCTGCGTCGGAAGGCGCTGGCCGCGCTCGATCGAGTAGCGGAAGTTGAGGTGGTTGGTCTTCTGGTCGAGGACGGCGATGTCGACGACCTGGGCGTCGAAGATGTCGCGGATCTTGTCGCCGACCAGGTCATACATGGCCTGGGCGTCGAGCTGGGCCGCCAGCGCCTGCTGGACGTCGTTGATGATGGCCAGCTCCGCGGCGCGCTGGCGGGTCTCCTCGACCAGGCGCACGTTCTCAAGGGCCACGCTGAGGCTGGCCGCCAGCGTGCT
>DATHCS010000150.1:0-2525 GCA_035319405.1 Candidatus Dormiibacterota bacterium
CCGTCCTGGCGCTCGCTGAACAGCGCCAGGCAGCCCAGGCCGCGGGCTACTTCCTGGCCGATCACGATGCCGCCGATGGCCGGCGAGACGACCGCGGCGGGAATGGCCGCGAGCGCGGGCCGGAGCGCCGCCGCCAGCTCCGCGCCCAAACGCGTCGCGAGCGGTGGATCCATCAGCACCCGGGCGCACTGGAGGTAGCGCGCCGAGTGCAGCCCCGAGGACAAGAGGAAGTGGCCTTCGAGCAGGGCGCCACGCTCCTTGAACAGGGTGAGAAGGTCGTCCGACATGCCGCGCACTCTAGCATCAACCAAGAGCGTGGCGCAGTGATCGATGCGCGCCGTGGCCGCGGAGGATGCGGGCTAGAATGCCGCCGTGATTCCGGTGTCGGGCGTGTTGATCACCCGGGACGAGGAGCGCCACCTGCCCGAAGCGCTCGCGAGCCTGCGCTTCTGCGACGAGGTGCTGGTGGTCGACGCCGGCTCCACCGATCGCACGCGCGAGATCGCCGAGGCCGCCGGCGCGAGGGTGCTCCTGAATGCGCCGTGGCCCGGCTTCGTCGCCCAGCGCCGTCTGGCCACGCGCTCGGCTCGCCACGACTGGGTGCTGTTCCTGGATGCCGACGAGCGCGTCACGCCAGCGTTGCGCACCGAGGTCGAGACGTTGCGCGAGGGCGGCTTCGAGCACGCCGGTTATCGCATCCCACGCGTCGCCTTCTACATGGGCCGCGCCGTGCGGGCCACGGACTGGTATCCCGACCTGCAGCTGCGGCTATTCGATCGCCGCCGCGGCGATTGGCAGGGAGCGCTGGTCCACGAATCGGTGAAGGTCGATGGAGCAACGGGCCGATTGCGCGGCGAGATCGAGCACCATCCGTACGCCGATCTCGCGGACCACCTGCGGCGCATCGATCTCTACACGAGCCTGTGGGCCCGCCAGTCGTTCGACGCCGGCCGAAGGACCGGCGCCTTAGCACCGGTGGCTGTCGCCGGCTGGGCCTTTTTTCGCAACTACGTCCTGCGCCGGGGCTTCGTGCTGGGCGAGGTAGGATTCAGCGTCTCGATGCTGGCCGCGTTCTACGCGTACCTGAAACTGATGAAGCTCCGGGAGCTGATGCGGGCATGACCAGCCGGTGAGGGTTCTGCTGGTGGACACCGCCCGCGATTGGCGCGGGGGGCAGAGCCAGATCTTCCTGACGGCGAGCGGCCTCTTGGCGCGCGGTCATGCCGTGGCGCTCGCCTGCCAGGCGGGCGGCGCCCTCGAGCAGCGGGCGAAAGCCGCGGGCCTGGATGTTTTCGTGCTCCGCTTCCGGGGCGATCTGGCACCGGCGGCCGCGATCGGCCTCAGGCGGGCGGTGCGCAGGTTCCGGCCCGACGTGCTCCAGCTCAACGATCCGCATGCGGTTGGGACGGGCCTCGTGGCGGCGGTCGGCAGCGGCGTCGCGCAGGTAGTGACGCGGCGGGTGGATTTCCATCTCCGCGGCCGGGCGTCGCTGTGGAAGTACTCGGTCGCCGACCGCGTGATCGCCGTGAGCCAGGCGATCGCCGGCATCCTGGCCAATGATGGCCTCGATGGTGGGCGGTTGCGCCTGGTCTACGAAGGCGTTCCGGACCGGTCGCCGCAGCCGGGCGGCGCGGCGGTCCTCACCGAGCTGGGAGTCCCGGCGGGAGCGCCCGTGATCGGCAACGTGGCGGCCCTCACCAACCACAAGGACCACGCGACGCTGCTGTCGGCGATGCCTCGGGTCCTCGAGCGCGTGCCGGAGGCGCGGTTGGTGGTGGCCGGCGAGGGCAAGCTGCGGCCCGAGCTCGAGCGGCAGGCCGCGCAGCTGGGCATCGGCGATCGCTGCCTGTTCCTCGGATTTCGCAGCGATCTGGATCGCCTGATTCCGGCTTTCTCCGTGTTCTGCCTCTCGTCGCGCTGGGAGGGGCTCGGGACCAGCCTGCTCGATGCGATGGCCTTCTCGCGTCCAATCGTGGCGACGGCGGCGGGTGGCATCCCGGAGGCCGTCGTCGACGGCGTGACCGGCCGGGTGGTCCCGGTGCAGGATCCCGACGCCCTGGCGGACGCGCTGGTGCTGCTGCTCACCCGTTCCGACCTGCGCGAGGCGATGGGGCGCGCCGGGCGCGAGCGCTTCCTGACCCGCTTCACCTCCGAGCGCATGGTGGACGAGACACTGCGCGTGTTCGGGGAGGTCGTCTGAGGGTCCACGCCATCCTCAATCCCCGGGCCGGCCTCACCGCCCAGCACGCGCTGCGTGACGTCCAACGCAGCCATCCGGCGTGGAGCACGCTCGAGCTGACGCTCACCCAGCGCGCCGGTCATGCGCGCGAGCTGGCCCGCGCGGCGCTCCGGGCCGGGGCCCAGCTCGTGCTCGCCGTCGGCGGCGACGGCACGGCCAATGAAGTGGCCTCGGAGCTGGTCGAGACCGGGGTCGCCTTCGGCGTCGTGCCGGTCGGCTCCGGCAACGGCCTCGCCCGAACCCTCGGCATTCGGCTGGATCCCGCCGCCGCCGTCGAGCAATTGGC
>DATHCS010000151.1:0-4068 GCA_035319405.1 Candidatus Dormiibacterota bacterium
GCGGCCGCGCTGGCCGTCGCCGGCTACCGCTTCGCGGCCACGGCGGGGACGGCTGCGCTGCTGCGCGACCTGGGCCATGCCGTGCAGGAGGTGGCGCGCCTCGGCGAGCTTGAGGGACGCGAGGATGGCCGAGGTGGCCCAGGCGTTCCCGGCCTGCTCGACACGATCCGATCGGGGCAGGTGAGCCTGGTGGTGAACACGCCGGAACCGCTTCCGGGGCCGGTGCGGGACGCCGCCGCCATCCGCCACGCCGCGATCGCCGAGGGGATCCTCTGCCTCACGGCGATCGAGACCGCGGTGGCCGCCGCGGCGTCGCTCGACCCCGCGTTGCGAGTGGCGATCGAAGAGGTCCGTCCGCTCGACGCGTGGCTGTCCGTCGCGTCGATCCCCGTGGCGGGCTAGGTCAGGCGGCGACCTCGGCGAGGGCGGCGCGGCCGAGGACGTCCAGCTGCTCGAGCTGGTCGACCTGGGGCAGGTTCACGATGACGTGCTCGATGCCCTCGTCCCGCTGAGCGTGGATGGCCCGTCGCGCGTCGGCCAGGCTCATCCGCCCGGGCCGCAGGTCGAGCTCGATCAGTGATGTCTTCTCGATGGCCCCGTAGGGTCGCCCGATCTCCTCGCAGTGCCGGCGCAGGACCTCGAGCTTGTGGCGGCTCTCACCTGGATCGGGCACCAGGATGTTGCAGGCGTCGCCGTACCGGGCCACCAGACGCAGCGTGCGCCGCTCACCGCCGCCGCCGATCATGATCGGCGGGTGGGGGCGCGAGAGGGGCTGCGGTACGAGGATCGGCTCGACCAGTTCGTGATGGCGGCCGCGGTGGGGGCGGCGGTCGTCCGACCACAGCTGGTGCGCCAGCTGGAGCGTCTCTTCGAGATGCTCGAATCGCTCGCGCCGGGAGGGGAAGGGCAGCCCCAGGCCGTGTGCCTCGCGGGCATACCAGCCTGCGCCGATGCCGAAGTAGGCCCGCCCGGCCGACAGCACGTCGAGCGTGGTCACGGCCTTGAGCAGCAGGCCCGGCGAGCGGTACATCGCGCAGCCCACGAGGGCCCCGAGGCGGATCCGCTCGGTGCCGGCGGCCAGGAAGCCGAGCGTCGTGTAGGCCTCCAGCATGGGCTCGTCGGGACCGCCCCAGCCGGAGTCCTCGGGTAGCTGGAAGAGGTGGTCCATGACCCACAGGCTGGCGAGGCCCTGTGCCTCGGCGGCCTGGGCGATCTCGAGCAGGCGCGGCCGGATGGCGGCCGTCCCGCCCGCGAAGGAGAACGAGGGCAGCTGCAGCCCGACGCGCATGGCGGGCGTGCCGCTACGTCGTCAGGCGCCGGCCGCCGCCGGTCGAGGTGCCCGGCGTCGCGCCGAGCGCCTCGCCGGCGCGGATGAGGAGTGCTCCGAGCCGTGCCCGCGGGGAGAAGGCGGGGCGGCCGGGCGCACGGTGGGATCGCTTTGCGAGGCGGGCATCGTCGGCGTCGCGGTGGCGCTCGGCCTGCCGATACGCCACCTCAGTCTGCGCCAGCCAGGGGTGCATGGATCCTCCCTTTCGAGGGGTCGCGCTGGGGTGGTGGATGGCGGGAGGGATGGCGCTCGTGGTCATCTCGTTCTTCCTCCTGTTAGTCCTTCGTCTAACTTGCGGTGGTGGTTTTCGCCCGGATGGGCGACTGGAGATCAGTGCAGGAAGCGCTGCAGGTCGGCGCCCGCCTCCTGGAGGCGATCCCGGCGCAGGCTGTAGTAGGTGACGTTGCCTTCCTCGGTGATGGTCACCAGGCCGGCCACGCGCAGCATGGCCAGGTGGTGCTTCACGGTGGGCTTGGAAAGCTCCATCTGCTGGGCGATCTCGGTCAGGTAGAGGTCCTTGTCGGCGAGCAACCGCAGGATGCGGAGGCGCGATTCGTCACCCAGGGCCCGGTACAGGCGCAGCATCGCGGCGGGCGGCGCGAACTCGTTGGCTCGGTCGAGTGCTTCCTCGGCGAGGGGGTAGACGAAGAGGCGCCAGCGGGGCCCGTCGATGAGGTGGTTGTACGGCCGCCCGAAGTAGGTCGGGGCGAGGATGATGCGCTGCACCCGTGGCACGGGCAGCCAGCGCAGCCCGCCGGTGGTGCGCTCGATGAGATCCGCCGGGGCGAGCGTGGCCCGATCCCCGCGACGGAGCTCCAGATCGCGCTCGAGCATGCGCTGCACGCGCGGCTCGACCTCCTCGTAGCGGATCATCCAGTCGGTCAGGAGGCCCCGCAGCCGGTCCAGCCAGCCGGTGGGCTCGCGCAGCAGGTCGAGCATGCCCGAGCGGTGCCACTCCGGCAGCCGCGGCTCGAGGTCCGCCAGCGCGCCGGTCTCGCCGTCCAGGACGCGGTCGATGAGCGTCGAGGTCTCCGCGTCGAGGCGCAGGTCGGCCAGCATGCTGCGCACCAGCTCGTGCGTATCGAGCGTCGCCAGGAGCGTCACCAGGTCGCGCGCCGTGCGGACTTCGGGCCGATCGCCCGGCAGCACCGCGAGGCCGTAGCCGATCGCGCCCGCCTCGTCCCCGAACCCGCGGGCCTGGTCGGCCCGCCGCTCGGGCGTCAGCGAGGCCAGCGCGCCTTCCAGCCAGCGCCGATCCTCGGGCAGGATGTCGTACTCGGTCTCGTCGCAGCAGGTGGCGAGGCTGATCAGGAAGTCGTAGGCGGTGCGGACCTCGAACTCGAGGGGCACGTCGATGGCGCCGCGCTCGCGCACGAGGGCTCGATGGCCGGGTTCGCCGGCGCGGATGCGGCGCGGCTGGTCGTTCGGACGGGTGTCACTGGTCGTCATGTTAGATGACAATCTAACACGAATGTGATGGATGTCAAGAGGCGCGCGCGGTCGGCGCATGGGCTGGGCCCGCCGATGGCACAATCCGGCGCGATGCCCAGCCATCCAGATCGCCCCCACATCGACTTCAGCGAGCGTCGCCTGGGCAACGGCCTGCGCGTGATCGTGGCGCCGGACCACCTCGTGCCGGTGGTCGCCATCAACCTGTGGTACGACGTGGGCAGCAAGCACGAGCGGCCCGGCAAGACCGGCTTCGCCCACCTCTTCGAGCACTTCATGTTCCAGGGCTCGGCCCACGTGGCCAAGGCCGAGCACATGAGCATCGTGCAGGGCTCGGGCGGCGTGTGCAATGCGACGACCTGGTTCGACCGCACCAACTACTTCGAGACGCTGCCCTCCAACCAGCTGGAGCTGGGCCTGTGGCTCGAGGCCGACCGCCTGGCCACGCTCCTCGACGCGCTGAGCCAGGAGAACCTGGACAACCAGCGCGAAGTGGTCAAGAACGAGAAGCGGCAGAGCTACGACAACCGGCCGTACGGCTCGTTCTACGAGCGCCTCATGGCCGTCGTCTTCCCCCCGGAGCACCCCTACCACCACGTGCCCATCGGCTCGATGGCGGACCTCGACGCGGCCAGCCTGGAGGACGTGGTGTCCTTCTTCCGCACCTACTACGCGCCCAACAACGCGGTGCTCACGGTGGCCGGCGACGTGGACGAAGCGGCGGCGTTCGAGGCGGTGGAGCGCTGGTTCGGTCCGCTTGCGGCCAACCCGGACCTGCCGCGCTTCGAGGCGCCGCCGGTCGCGCCGCGCATCGGCGCGGAGCTGCGCGAGGAGGTGCCCGACGCGGTGCCGCTCGTGCGACTGCACTTCGGCTTCCGCGCCGCGCCCTTCGGCTCGAGCACGTTCGATGCGCTGGAGGTGGCCAGCCAGATCCTCGCCGGCGGCCAGGGGAGCCGCCTCCATCGCAGCCTGGTCCGGGAGCGGCGCATCGCGCAGGACGTGGAGCTCTTCTCGCTCCCGCTCGTCGCCGGCGGTTCCCTGCTGGCGGGCTGGGCAACGGTGCGGCCCGAAGCCGATCCGGCCGAGGTCGAGGCGGCCTGGTGGGCCGAACTGGAGCGGATCGCGGGCGAGCCGGTCACCGACGACGAGCTGCAGCGTGCGCATGCCCTGATCGAATCGTCCGAGCTCGGCGCGCTGGGGCGGGTGGAGGAGGTCGCCGATCGGCTCGGCATGTACGCCACGCTCTTCGACCGGCCCGCGATGATCAACGAGCAGCTCGACCGCTACCTGGC
>DATHCS010000152.1:0-2262 GCA_035319405.1 Candidatus Dormiibacterota bacterium
CGGCGTGGCGGCGCAGACCGCGGGCCCCGCAGCGCAGACCGCGCTCGGCGAGCCCGAGGCGGCCTTCGAGCCGGTCGCGATCGACTCGGAGGACGCGGCGACGATCCTGCTGCGCTTCGAGGGCGGCGTGCTGGGCAGCTGCGTGATCAGCCAGGTCAGCGCCGGTCACCGCAACGACGTCGTGCTGAATGTCGACGGGGCACGGCACAGCCTGCGCTGGCGGCAGGAGACGCCCGAGGAGCTGTGGATCGGCGGCCGCGAGATGGGCTCACGGATCATGGTGCGCGAGCCGGCGGCCAGGTCGCTCGGCTCGACGGACCCGACCGCTGTCGCCGGGCGGCCAGGCATCCCGGAGCTCCCGGCGGGCCACCCGGAGGGCTGGGCCGAGGCCTGGCGCGACCTGCTGCGCCCCTTCTACGCCTCGATCGCGGCCGGCGAGCCGCCGCCGGCCCCCGGCGCTGCCGCCCCGTACCCCACCCTCGCCGACGGCGCGCGGGCCGTGGCCTACGTGGAAGCATGCCTCCGATCGGCCCGAGAGGGACGCTGGGTCGAGCTGCCAGGGCGGGCGTAGAGCGCGGCGCGATCGGGACGTGACCGTCGGTTGGTAGTTGCGTAAGCAACTATCCATGTGCGAGAATGGGCGCGGCAACCAAGGAGGAACCGTGCCCGCCATCACCGTCGACGACATCACCGTCCTGCCGCGTTTGGCAGAGCCGGACCCAACCGTGGCTCGCCAGCGCCCGGTGCGCTCGATCACGACCGCGCCGCGCGGGCTGGAGGGCGAGGGCTTTCCGGTCCATCGGGCCTTCGCGGGGGTGGACCTCGCCGAGCTGGATCCGTTCGTGCACCTCGACGAGATGGGCGAGGTCGAGTACGCGCCGGGCGAGCCCAAGGGCACGCCCTGGCACCCGCACCGCGGCTTCGAGACCGTGACCTACATGATGGACGGCATCTTCGAGCACAGCGACTCGAACGGCGGGGGCGGCGTCATCACCAACGGCGACACCCAGTGGATGACGGCCGGCGCGGGGATCCTGCACATCGAGAAACCGCCCGAGGCGCTCGTCGTGAGCGGCGGTCTCTTTCACGGTTTCCAGCTGTGGGTGAACCTGCCGGCCGCCCAGAAGTGGTCCCCGCCGCGCTACCAGGACCTGCGCGCGCGCGAGGTCGAGCTGGTCTCCTCGCCTGACGGCGGGGCGCTCGTTCGGGTCATCGCCGGCGACGTGGGCGGCCACGTGGGACCCGGCTCCACCTACACGCCGATGACCCTCGTGCACGCGACCCTCAGCCCGACCGCCCGCCTCTCCCTGCCCTGGCGGCCCGACCACAACGCCCTCGTCTACGTCATGTCGGGGCAGGGCACGGTCGGCCCGGACGAGCGGCCGGTCGGACCCGGCCAGCTGGCGGTCTTCGGGCCGGGCAATGCGCTGAGCATCGCCGCCAGCGCCCTGCAGGAGAGCCGCGCCCCGAACCTGGACGTGCTCATGCTCGGCGGCCGCCCGATCCGCGAGCCCGTCGCCTGGTACGGCCCCTTCGTGATGAACACGCGCGAGGAGATCATGCAGGCGGTCGCTGACTACCAGGCCGGCCGACTGGGCACGATCCCCGCCATCCACAACGCCCCCACCTCGATCGTCGAGAGTGGGGCGCAGCCGGGGGGCGAGGGCCGGCCGAGCTGATCATCGCGAAGGAGGGCACCGTGGAGATCCTGCGTCCGCAGCCGACCCAGAAGGCGAGCACCAGCAACTTCACCGGCGACGCCTGGTTCGACGTGATCGTCCGCGGCGAGCCGCCCTCCCGCGTCCGGGTCAACGTCGTCCGCTTCGCGCCGGGCGCGCGCAACGCCTGGCACGCGCATGCCCTGGGCCAGACGATCCAGGTCCTCGAAGGCATCGGCCGGACCCAGGCTCGTGGCGGCCAGGTCCTCGAGATCCGGCCCGGCGACATCGTCCATACCCCGCCCGGCGAATGGCACTGGCATGGCGCGGCGCCGGATCGCTTCATGACCCATCTCGCGATCTGGGAGGCGCCGGCCGAGGGCGCGGAGAGCGAGTGGGGCGAGCAGGTGACCGACGCGGAGTACGCGGCCACACCCGGAGAGCGCTAGGGGCGGCCGAGGGTCAGCGCCGCGGCAGCGCCGGGTTTGGACCGCGGTCGGCCGGAGGTCGAGCCCTAGCCGTTCTTGCCGGTGCCGAACTGGCGGTCGCCCGCGTCCCCCAGGCCGGGCAGGATGTAGCCCTTCTCGTTGAGCTGGCGGTCGAG
>DATHCS010000153.1:0-3076 GCA_035319405.1 Candidatus Dormiibacterota bacterium
TCGTGTTCGCCTCGTCGAATCACGTGGTCGGCGGCTACGAGCCGGATTGGCCCCACGTCCAGGGCGGCGAGCAGACACCCCTTGTGACGGCCGATGCGACCTTGCGACCTGACTCCCTATACGGGGTGTCCAAGGTCTTCGGCGAGGCCCTCGGACGCTACTATCACGAGCATTTCGGACTGCGGGTCGTCTGCCTGCGTCTCGGATCCGTCCTGCCGGAAGACGATCCGTGGCGGGCCGCGCTACGGATCATGCCGGCTGCGCCGGACACGGCATTCCGGCGCTTCCGCTCGACGTGGCTCAGCCACCGCGACTGCGCGGCGTTGGTCGCGGCCGCCCTGCAGAGCGAGGTCGGCTGGGCCGTCGTGTACGGCGTCTCCGCCAATCGGCACCGTTTCTGGGACCTCGTGCCGGCGGAGCAGCTGTTGGGATTCCGGCCTCTGGATGCCGCCCCCGACGAGCCGCCGGCGGGTGGCTGAACGCGCTGGCGGCCTCAGCTCGCGCGTGGTGGCGGAAAGTCGGCCGGCAGGTCGGGCCCGATGACCTGGAACAGCGCGACCGGCTCGGGCAGACCCCGCAACCGGTGCGGACCGAGCTCGAGGAAAGCAATGCCGCTCGGTGTCTCCCCTTCGAGCGCGGCGCGCGAGGCGCCGGAGACGAGGATCTGGCCGCCGTGCCCCACCGCGCAGACGCGGGCCACGGTGTGCACCGCCAGCCCCACGTAGCCCGACTCGGTGAGGGTCGGCCGACCGCCATGAAGGCCGATGCGCGCCCGAACGGCCACGCCCTGTGGCCATGCCCGTCGCCGCAGGCGGGCCTCGATGGCGAGGGCCGCCGCGAGGGCGCTCGCCGGGCGCGTGAAGGCGGCAAAGAACTCGTCGGCTCGGGCGTCGACCTCGTGGCCGCCCTGGCGGCGTACCGCCGTGCGGTGGATGCGCCGCACCTCGGCCAGGAGGCGCCCGTATCGCTCGCCGAGCTGCTGCAGCAACGCCGTCGAGCCCTCAAGATCGCTGAGCAGGAACGTCACCGCGCCGGTGGGCAGCGCCGGCGGCGGTACCCGGCGCGCGTCGGCCTCGCCCTGCAGGCGCTCGCTTCGCAACTGGGCGTCGATGAACCCCAGCGGCACGATCCCGTAGCGGCGAGCGGCCAGCAGGACCCTGCGGCGAGCCTGCTCCCGGGCCGCGTCGTCCTCGAAGCGCACCTGGTTGAAACGGGCCAGCGCGTTGCGCACGTGGGCCTCGTCGTGGATGGGCAGGCGGCGGCGACCCTGCGAGTCGACGTACGCGAAGGCGGTCGCCGGCAGGCGCGAGCGGCGGCGAGCGTCCAGCTCGGGCATGACGGCCTCAGTCTGACGCGTCGGAGAACCGAAGGGGTTGTCCGATGAAACCGGCGTAGCGCTCGATCTCGCGGTCGAGCGCCGCTCGCTCGCCCGCGGCGAGCGAGCGCAGGCAGCGCACCTCGATCGCCGGAGGACGCGCACCGAGCCGGCGCTGCCAGTGGCCGACGAGTTGCCCGTCCATCACGATCGCGTGGGTGAGCGGTGGACGCGGGATGGGCGCCGTGTCGAGGAGGCCTGTGGCCAGGAAGACGTGCTTGCTCTCGCGGTATGCGACCAGGTACTCGTCGAAGCCCTGCAGCAGGTGGGCGCGGGGAGGATCCGTGGCGGGCACGGCGGCACCAGGCGCAGACCAGTAGCGCCGTCCCTCCCAGGTGTGCAGCTCCAATCCGTCGCCGGCCAGCTCCAGGCCGCGCCGCGCGTCGGCCACCGTCAGGCTCGACCACCAGGTGAAGTCGCGCAGCGTCGCCGGGCCGTGCCCGCGGAAGTAGCGCCGGACCAGCTCGGCCAGGGCCTCGTCGCGCTGCAGGGACCCGCGTGGCACGCGCTCGTCGAAGAGGGCGTAGGTCTGCTGGCGACCCTTGAGGCCGCCACTGCAGACGACACCTTCGAGCTCCGCCCGCATGAGGATGTAGGTGAGGCGGAACCCGTCCAGGACGATTCCCTGGCGAGCCATGAGCTCGCCGACCTCGCGCCGCGTGAGCTTCCGCCCACCCGAGAGACCCGCTTCGAGGATCGCCCGCGCCCGGTTCGCCGTGGGCTCGTCCAGCTCGAGCTGCCGGTATTGGGTCCGGTTGCCAGCGTGGATCCGCGGCCCGGTCAGCTCGAGGAGCCAGCGCAGGTCGGAAGGCAGCACCACATGCCAGGTGGGCCGCAGCACGTGGGTGCGCACCAGTGACCCGCTGGCCAGGGCCAGATCCAGGTCCTCGTCACGGACACCCGAGGCGCGCTGCCCGATCGACCACTTCGCGCCCGGGTAGTCCTGGGCCTGGACGGCCCCGAACCAGCCGACCACGGCTTCAGGCGTGGGCAGTGGCGCTCCGGCCAGGTGCTGGTTGCGCAGCCGAACACGCGCGAGGGCCCGCAGCTCCATCTCGCCATCCTGACGCATCGACCGCGTCGATCTGGCGCGCGATGGCCCCATGAACGGAGCTGGCGCCCCCGGCAGGATTCGAACCTGCGACCTTCCGCTTAGAAGGCGGCTGCTCTGTCCACTGAGCTACGGGGACGCGGTGGGCTGCTCAGTCTACGCACGGATTGGCCGACCTGACACGAGCGACCAGATGCGGACACGTCGTTCCCTTGCCGCGGGCCCGCCGGGGGCGCAGACTCCCGCCCATGCCCGCGAGGCAGCCGGACCGCGACCGCGTCCTCGCCACGGCCTGGTGGTGGTCGACGCGCCCACGCAGAGTCAGCTCGACGAGGCCTCCTCACATCTGGCGCAAGTCCTGCAGACGATGCGCATCTCCCCGTGAGTTGCGCCGCCCGAACCCGAGTTGGTGGCAGCTAGCCGCGGCGCGCTTCAGCCGCTCCGTCGTGAGACCGTAGTCGTCGGAATCCCAGCCTCCGAACGGGAACGGTCGGCTGGGGTGATTGCACCCGCGAAGGTGCCGCCGTAGAGTGGCCTGGTCAGGGGAAAGGTACCGACGATGCTCGGGCCGAGTGTTCCCGGATGCAAGCGGGGCCGCGCCGGGCGCGCGTGGGCACCGGTGCTGACGGTGTTGCTGACGCTGATCACAG
>DATHCS010000154.1:0-2474 GCA_035319405.1 Candidatus Dormiibacterota bacterium
TGGAGGACGCGGGTCACCGCGTCGAGGCCACGGCTGCCGAGCACGATCGCGTCGTACTTGCCCTTCTCAGCGATGCGCTCGATCTCGCGGGCGGGGTCGCCAGCCGTCTCGAGCAGCTCCGGCTCGATGTCATAGCCGCGCAGGAAATCGCGGGCCTGGACGAGCTCGTCGGCGTGCACCGTCGCGTCGTCCCAGGGATCCACCGGGAAGCGTCCCGGGCGCGTCGGCACGACGCTGATCACGGTCACCTTCGAACCGAACTTGCGGGCGATCTCGCCGACCGCCTCCAGGGCGTGGCGCGCCGGTTCGCCACCGTCGTACGCGACGAGGATGTTCTGCATCATCGCTGTGCTCCTTTCGGGCTCCCCGGCGCCCTACCGGCGCCCGCTGGAACGACCCGTCGGTGTACAGCCTGCGCCGTGTTCCACGGCATGGGCAGCCCCATGGCGCCCCTAGCGGGGTGCCCTCCGGCACGGTCGAGGGCGGGCCATGCGGCGTGCCCTGACGGGAGCCATCCGACTGCCCGCGGGGGGCCATCCGACTGCCCGCGGAGGGCCATGTGCGCCTTACTTGTCGCGCTCGGGCGCGGCGGTGAGGGCGGCCTGGGCCGCCGCGAGCCGGGCCACCGGCACGCGGAAGGGCGAGCAGGAGACGTAGTCGAGGCCGATCTCGTCGCAGAAGGCGATGCTCGCGGGATCGCCGCCGTGCTCGCCGCAGATGCCGATCTTGAGGCGCGGCCGCGTGGCGCGGCCCTTCTCCACGGCGATCCGCATGAGCTGCCCCACGCCGATCGTATCGAGCGTCTGGAAGGGGTTGGCCGGCAGGATCTTGCGCTCCACGTAGGTGAGCAGGAACCCGCCCTCGGCGTCGTCGCGCGAGTAGCCGTAGGTCATCTGCGTGAGGTCGTTCGTGCCGAAGCTGAAGAACTCTGCGTCGCGCGCGATCTCGTCGGCGGTCAGAGCGCCGCGCGGCACCTCGATCATGGTCCCGAACTTGTAGTCGACGCTGACCCCCGCCCGCTCCACGACGGCCTTGGCCTCGGCCTCCAGCAGCCGCTTCGTCTCGGCCAGCTCGTTGGCGTGGCCGACCAGCGGGATCATGATCTCGGCGTGGGGGTCCCGCCCGGCGCGCCGCTCGGCGATGGCCGCGTTGAGGATCGCCCGCGTCTGCATGCGCACGAGGTCGGGGATCATCAGGCCCAAGCGCACGCCGCGCAGGCCGAGCATCGGGTTCTGCTCCCGCAGCGCCTCCACGGCACGCAGCACGGCTCGCGCCTCTGCGTATCCGGGGTCGTCCTCAGCCGTGCGGAGAGCCTCGTAGCGCGACACCGTCGCGATCAGCTCGGCGTGGTTGGGCAGGAACTCGTGGAGCGGGGGATCGATCAGCCGGATCACCACGGGCAGGCCGCTCATGGCCTCGAAGATGCCGCGGAAGTCGCCCTCCTGGAGCGCCTCCAGCTTGGCCATGGCGCCGTCGAAGCGGGCCACCACGGCCTGCTCGTCGGGGCTCAGCCGCTCGCCGGTGGCGGCGCGCTCCTTGGCCCGTGTGGCCTGGAACGCCACCATGATCGCGTCGCGCACGATCTCCAGGCGCTCCCCTTCGCGGAACATGTGCTCGGTGCGGCAGAGGCCGATGCCCTGCGCCCCGTAGCGACGCGCCAGGGCGGCCTCCTCGGGCTTGTCCGCATTGGTCCAGACCTGCAGGCGTCGCACCTCGTCGGCCCAACCGAGGACCTCCTGAAGGCCGGTCTGCTCCTCGAATCGCACCTCGACCGTCGGCAGCGCGCCGACGAAGACCTCGCCCGTCGAGCCGTCGAGGCTGATCTGGTCGCCCTCGGCGAAGGTGACCCCCTCGGCCGAGGCGGTGCGGCTGGCGTAGTCCACCAGCAGCGCCGAGCAGCCGGCGACGCAGGGCTTGCCGATCTGGCGCGCCACCACCGCCGCGTGCGACGTGGCCCCGCCGCGCGCCGTCAGCACGCCCTGCGCGGCGGCCATGCCATGGAAGTCGTCGGGCGAGGTCTCGATCCGCACCAGGATCACACGCTCGCCGGTGGCCGCCCGCTCGGCGGCCCGGTCCGCATCGAAGACGGCCGCTCCCACCGCCGCGCCGGGCGAGGCGTTGAGGCCGGTGGCGATGCGCCTCGCGCTCGCCTTTGCGGCGTGGTCGAACTGGTCGCGCAGCAGCTGGTCCACCTGGGCCGGCTCGATGCGTGCCAGCGCCTCTCGCCGGTCGATGATGCCCTCGTTGACCAGGTCGACGGCGATCTTCACCGCCGCCGCAGCGGTGCGCTTGGCACTGCGCGTCTGGAGCATGTAGAGCCGACCGCGCTCGATCGTGAACTCGAGGTCCTGCACGTCGCGGTAGTGCCGCTCGAGCCGCTCGGCGATGGCCTGGAACTCAGCGTAGACCTGGGGCATCGCCTGGCGCATCTGGCTGATCGGCCGCGGGGTGCGGATGCCCGCCACGACGTCCTC
>DATHCS010000155.1:0-5021 GCA_035319405.1 Candidatus Dormiibacterota bacterium
CCCGAATCGCCGGTCAGCCGGCTCGTCCACCCGGGCTAGCCGTCGGTGGGGACCGCCTCCACCTCGGTGGCGCGCGCCAGGTCCCGGCGCGGCGCACCTGGCACCGTGCGGGCCATGGCCGCGTCGAGCCGCTCGAGGAACGGCTTGGCCTCAACTCGCACGAGGTCCTCACGCACCGCGGCGACCGCCGCCTGGACCCCCGGGTCGGCCGGATCGAGCACGTTCGCCATGTCGATCGCGACGAGCGCCGCCTCCCAGGTGACACCAAGGTCCTCCAGGCCACGTAAGACGGTCGGGTAGAGGTGGAGCGCCGCGTCCGTATCGCCTTCCATCGCCGCGATCCCAGCACGGATCGACCGCCGCTGGAGCTCGCTCAGGGGGGCGTGGAGGCCGATCGCATCCAGGTCGCGCAGGGCCGCCCGGGCCTCGTCGACGTCGCCCAGCCAGAACGCGCAGTGGGCGATGTTGGGGAATGCCCACTTCGCCTCGCCGCTGTCGACCTCCACCTCCTCGCGCCAGATCCGGATCGCGTCGGCCAGGCGGCCCGTGGCGAAGGCGACCAGCCCCTCGATGTCGAGCCTGGCCTTGCGGGCATCGGAGGCGTCCATCTGGGTGTAGAGCGGCTCCAACGCGGCAATCTGGTCGCGGACGTCCTCGCCTCGCAGCACGCCGACCGTAATGAGCGTCCCGGTGGCGAAGACTCGTTCGCCTGGGGCCAGATCCATCTGGGTGACCGGCTCCGCCACGGCCTGCGCGCGGTCCCACTCCATCCCCTGGACCTCGCTGTACGCGGCGCCGCCCGCCAGAAGCACCATCGTGCCCTTATCTCCGACCCGTTGCGCCAGGGCCAGACCTTCCCGTGCCGCGGCCGTTCCTCGAGCCGGATCCTCGTGCCAGCTGTTCACGGCAGTGTTGTTGAGGGCCCGAAGGAGCGTGCGCGTCAGCCCCTCCTCCCGGGCAAGGCGCTCGCCGACCGCCAGGACCCCCAGGCCCTCGCGGAACCGACCGATGGCGCACAGGGCGGACCCGCGGGTGACGAGCGCGTCGGCCAGGATCGCCCGCAGGTCGTCCCGCTCGGCCGCGTCGAGGACCCGGTCGGCGACCTGGATTGCCAAGCGGTTGTCGTCGAGGAAGAAGTAGGCCCGGGCGAGCTGGGCCTCCAGGGCGACGAAGCCGGGCGTGCCGGCCTGGTCGGCGTACCGCCCGACGGCCTCCTCGGCCAGGTCGTGGACGAAGTGGGAGCGGCGCCCATCGAGGGCGACCCGGGCGACGGCGGCCGTGGCTGCAACGGCCGCCGCGCGATCGCCTTGCTCGAGGTGGATGTCGGCCGCCCGTTGGAGGGCTTCGATTGCCCGGTCGTAGCGGCTGGAAAAGGCGGCTGCATCGCCGAGTCGCTCCAGCAGCTCGACCTGCTGACCTGGATCGGTCGTCACCTCGAGGGCCTGCTCGAGGAAGCGGACCGCCTGCTCGGGCGCGCCGAGGGCGGAGGCGCGGTCGGCCGCGCCGCGAAGGGCCAGGCGAGCCTGCCCCGCCAGGGCATCCGCCTCCGGTCCCGGCTGGGCGTGCTGCTGGGCAGCGAGGTAGTGGCCGGCCAGCGCGCCGGCCAGCTCGTCGGTCCCTAGGGACTCGAAGAACCGCGCGGCTGCGAGGTGCTTCGTCTTGCGATCCGCCCGCGCGAGGGTGCCGTAGGCGACCTCGCGGATGAGCGCCTGGACGAACGTGTACTGGCCACGTTCCGGCGAGCGCGGGTCGTCCTGCACGGTGAGGACCTCGCTCCGCACGAGGGCCCGCAACCGTGGCGCGATGGCCGCCTCGTCCGTGCCGGCGGTCGCCGCCAGGGCCGCCGGGGTGAAGCTCTGGCCGAGGACGGCCGCGTCCTGGACGAGGGCCCGGTCGGCTGCCGAGAGGGCGTCGAGGCGGCTGGCGATGAGGGCGGTGAGGGTCTCGGGGACGGCCAGCGTCGTCAGGTCGCCCCGCGGCACGTAGGCCTCGCCCTCGAGGACGAGCCTTCCATCGGCAACGAGCATCCGCACCGTCTCGACGGCATAGAGCGGCATGCCGTCGGCCCGCGCGATGATCGCCTGGACGGTGCCGTCCGGCAGGCCGGGCACGAGACCGGCCAGGAGCTGACGCATCGCCGCCGGCGGCAGCGGCTCCAGGCTCAGGCTGACGAAGCTGCGCTTGCCGGCGCCCCAGTCGGGCCGCCGCTCGAGCAGCTCCGGTCGGGCGAGGGTCAGGACGTAGATGGCGTGGCCACGCGACCACTCGACGAGGTGGTCGACGAAGTCGATGAGCCCGGAGTCGGCGTGGTGGAAGTCCTCGAAGACGAGCACCACTGGAGCCGTCGCGGCGAGCCGCTCGAAGAACGTCCGCCACGCCCCGAAGAGCTGTTCCGGGCTGGCCTCCGCCTCGACCCCCAGGAGGGCCAGGAGGGCCGCCTGGATCCACTGACGCTCGTCGGCGTCAGGCACATGGGTGGCGAGCATCTCGGCGACCCTGGTCCGGGTCGTCGCCTCGTCGTCGGTCTCGAGGAGGCCGGCCCGCCGCCGGACCATCTCGCCGAGGGCCCAGAAGCTGATCCCGTCGCCGTAGGCCGGGCTGCGGCCGTCGTGGTACCAGACCGTCTCGACGAGGCCGTCGAGGTAGCGCAGGAACTCCCAGGCCAGGCGGGTCTTGCCGATGCCGGCCGGCCCGATGACGCTGACGAGCCGCGGCCGGCCCTCGCGGGTCGTGGCGTGATAGAGGTCCTTGACCAGGCGCAGCTCGTCATCGCGGCCGACGAACGGCGCCTCGAGCACGTCGGCGTGCTTGCGGCCGCCGACGTCGCCGATCACGCGAACCGCGCGCCACGCGGCGACCGGGGCGGCCTTGCCCTTGAGCGCCTGCTCCCCGGCCGGCTCGAAGGCGATCGCCCGCACCGCGGCTCGCTGGGTCGCCTCACCGACGAGCACCGCTCCGGGTGCTGCCGCGCCCTGGAGGCGGCTCGCGGTGTTGACGAGGTCGCCGGCGACCATCCCCTGGCCGACCGCGCCGATCGTGACCGCCGCCTCGCCGGTCAGGACGCCGGCCCGGGCCTGGAGGGTCGGGCCGAGCGTCCGCACGGCGTCGACGAGCTCCAGGCCGGCTCGCACGGCGCGGATCGCGTCGTCCTCATGGGCCGTCGGGGCGCCCCACACGGCCATGACCGCGTCGCCGATGAACTTCTCGACGGTTCCGCCGTAGCGCCCGATGACGTCCCGGGCGAGCCCGAAGTAGCGATCGAGGAGCTCCCGCGTCTCCTCAGGATCGCGGCCGTCGGCCAGGGCGGTCGAACCGACCAGGTCAGCGAAGAGGATCGAGACGAGGCGCCGCTCGGCGACTGGCGCGGACAAGGCCACCGCCTGAGGAGCCGCCGAGGGAGCCGTGGTGACGGGAGCGCCGGCCGTGGTCGGTAGGGGGCTGGCACATTCGGCGCAGAACTTGGCCGTCGGGACGTTAGCCGTGCCGCAGTTGGCGCAGACGACTGCGAGGCGGGTCGCGCACTCGGTGCAGAACTTCGCGCCAGGCGGGTTCGCGGTGCCGCAGTTCGAGCAGATCACGGAGGTGTGAGCGTAGCGCACCAGGTCAGTCGTGCGCGTGGCGTTCGAGGCTGACGTCCTTCGCGCACCGCCACACGAGCCGGGCTCGCCGGGCAGCAGGGCGCGTGGTGTCAGCGTCCAGGTGCCGCCAGCGCTGGTGAACCCGGTGATCTGGGTCGCGTCCTGGAGGACTGGCCACAGGAGACGGAGGTCCGCGCCGCTGACGACACCACAGCGCGCGGCGGGCGCGCCGGACCCGGCCGGCAGCGAACTGCCGAAGGCGCTCAAGGGGACCGAGAGCGGCCATGCCAGCGGTAGCCGGGCGAGCTCCGGCGGCTGCACACCGGAGCTCGGGTCGCCGGGAACGGCCACGATCTGGACCGCCTCGGGAACGTACTGCGCTTCCTGCCCGACCTGATACGGCGCGAGGAGGACGGAGGAGCCCGCGAGCTGGGCCCTGAAGTCCTCGGCTCCGGTCCGGGCGGCGGCCTCCGTCGGGTCGCTGACCGTCTCATCGCTGGCCAATGCCCCGAAGCGACTCGTCACGGCCGTGCCGTTGACGACGACCGTGATCACGGTGTCGGGCACGTCCGCGACGCCGCGGGCCGGATAACGCTGGTCGTGGGCCGCCAGGCCGTCCCTGCTTGCGAGCTCGAGCACCTGCTGTAGCCCGGCTGTCGTGACCCTCGTCTCGTGCACGCTCGGCAAAAGCGGCCCCGGGAACACGGTGGGCAGGTAGACGGGCCGGATGACGCGGCCGTCGGCGTAGATGGCGAGACCCGGGACGCGCGTCGCGAGGTCGATCGGGCTGACGAGGCCACCGACCTCGCTGATCTCCACGAGCAGGCCCGCGCCGATCTCGCCGGTGGCACTGGGGCTGCCACTCGCGCCGGACGGTCGCGGGCTGGATGTGCCAGGCCCTCCAGATCCTGCCGAGCTCGCGCTGCAGGCGCTGACGATGACCACGGCGCACACGAATGCCATCACGGCTCGATGCATGCCCCAACGACGGTCAATCACCTCGGGCAGTTCCGCGATCGGAACGCGCGGCACGCCTGATCCTGGCGTCACGAAGGGCTATCGTGGCGGCGCGGCGCGCGCCCGCTTCGACGGCCCGGTCCAGCAGCGGCCCGCCAGCGTGCAGGGAGGTCCGAGGTGTTCGTCCCGCTCTCCGTCCTCGAGTTCCGCGATCGCGCGGCGATGTTCTACGGCGACAAGATCGGCGTCATCGATGGCGAGTCCAGCTTCACCTACCGCGAGTTCGCGACGCGGACGCATCGCCTGGCGAACGCCCTGGTGGAGCTCGGGGTCGCGAGCGGCGATCGGGTCTCGTTCATCACGTTCAACACTCACCACCTCCTGGAGGCGTACTACGGCGTGATCGAGGCAGGTGCCGTCCTCAATCCGATCAACGTCCGCCTCGCGCCCCACGAGATCGAATACATCCTCGGCCACGCAGGGTCG
>DATHCS010000156.1:0-9290 GCA_035319405.1 Candidatus Dormiibacterota bacterium
GCCGCGGCGCTCACCGTGGGGCCGGCCACGACCCCGCTCACCCCGAGGTCCCTCCGGCAGCATCCGGGCCGGCCGCGGGCAGCAGGTCGGCGCGTCGCAGGCGGAGCGTCCGGAAGACGCTCTCGCGCGTCAGCAGGCCAACCAGCCGCCGCCGGTCGTCCGGCGCCACCACCGGCAGGCCCTCGCTGCGCGTCTCGTCGAAACGGAGGACAGCGTCCCACAGCGAGTCCGACTCGGTGACCGTGACGAGGGCATCACCGCGGCGCATGACCTCGGTGACGCGCGTGGTGGGCCAGCGATCGCGCGGCACGCGCTGCACGGCCCCCAGGTCGATCGCGCCGGTCAGGGCGCCGTCATGGACGACCGGGTAGAAGGCTCCGCCCCCCAGGGCCGACTGCTGCGCCAGCGTGTCCAGGGTCAGGTTCGGCCCCACCACGGCGTAGTCGCGCAGCATCGCGTCCGCGACGTGCAGCCCGTCGAGCAGCTGCTCGATCGCCACGCGTCGATAGCCGCCTTCGGCCGCCTGGCTGAGGAACCAGCCGATGAAGGCCAGCCAGACCCCGATCACGAGGTCGGCGCCGATGGCGACCACGAAGCCCAGGCCCACGAGGAACAGGGCGAACGTCCGTCCGACGCGCGCGGCCGTTCGCGTGGCGCGCACGAAATCGCCGCTGCGCGCCCACAGGAACGCCCGCAGCAGCCGGCCGCCGTCCATGGGGAAGCCGGGCACGAGGTTGAAGAGGCCCAGGATGAGGTTCGAGAGCGCCAGCCAGAAGGCGAGCACCGCGACGGCTCGCACGAGCTCGCTGTCCGCGGCGTAGCCGAGCCACCACGGCGCCAGGAAGACCGGCACCAGGACCAGGTTGGCGAGGGGCCCGGCCAGCGCCACGGCCGCCTCGGTCCCCGGGTCCGGCGCCTCCTGCTCCAGCTTGGCGGCGCCGCCGAAGATGAAGAGGGTCACCCGCTCGACCCGGATGCCGCGACGGCGGGCCATGGCCGCATGGGCCAGCTCGTGGAAGAGCACCGAGGCGAAGAAGAGCACGGCCACGATCACCGCCAGGGCCACGCGCAGCGGGACCGGGAGGGGCTCGCCGCCGCCGGGGGGCCCGACGAGCGCCAGCTGCAGCACCACCAGCGCGAACACGAAGATCCAGCTGGGGTGGACGCGGATCTCCACCCCGAAGAGGCGCGCCAGGCGCAGCGTCCCGTCCTTCATGCCGCGTCGATGCGGCGCGCCTGGCGCCGCGCGAGCCACCAGACCAACGCGCCAAGCGCAACCGCGGAGGCCACCAGCACCGTCGCGGTGAGCTCCCAGAAGGGGATCGGGTAGAGCTGAACGAGGCGCTCCGTGCGGGGGTCGAAGGACCAGTTCCCGCCCGGGAAGAAGACCTCGTGGAAGAGCGTGAAGGCCTGGTCGAAGGCGACGGTGGCGAAGATGCCGATCACGCCAAGCACGATCGCCAGCACGCCCGCCCCGCGGCTGGCGGCACGCCAGGTCCACGCCTCGCGACGCCCTGCGGCGAAGGCCGCCACGAGCGCAACGGCGGAAGCCACGACCACGAGCAGGAAGCCGTACAGCACGGTCCGCGCGTCGCGCAGGTGACTAGCCTCGGCGACGTCGTAGAAACGCTCCGGGGTGCCCGGCGCAGGGAAGGCGAAGGTGCCGGGCCCCAGGAACAGCTCCTGCACCGTGAGGTCGGAGAGGCTCGCAGCACCGCTCGCGTCGACCGGGAGACCACCGGCGGCCAGGTAGTCGGCCGAGCCGGCCTGCGCGAGCGCGGCATGGATGTAAGGCGGCGAGAGCAGCGCCAGTACCACCGCACCCAGGATGACCAGGGCGGTGGCGGCCGCGACGACCACGCCGGCGAGCCGGCGGGTCCAGGTCACCTCCGTGGTGCGCGTGGCAATGGCGGCGGTCACCGCTACATCGTCGCACGACGGCGACGAGTCGGCCCTACTCCTCTTCGAGCGTGCGTGCCTGCTCCCACCAGCCCTCGAGCTGCAGCTCGCTTGGCGGGTCCACCTGCAGGATCTGCGCCGCTTCCGCGACACGTCCGCGGAAGTCGTCGAGCGACAGCCCCAGGAGGTCGTGCAGCCCGACGACGCCCGCCTGGAGCAGGAGGGCCTTGTCGGACGACCCGAAGCTGGCCAGGTTCAGGAGCAGGGCCTCGTCGCGCCAGTCGTTGACGTCGTTCGTGGTGGCATCGATCTGGTCGGCCAGGTACTGCCGTCGGGTGGGCGTCTCGGAGACCTCGAGCAACAGGCCCGTCGTGAAGATGCCCTGCTTGAGGAGCTTGTCCACGTACACCAGCGGCGGACGCTGGAGCTGCTCGATCGGCGGCACGGCGGTCGCTCCTCCTGGCCCGGCGACTACGGCTTGGGATCGCCCCAGATGGTGTAGTGCCAGCCCTTGTCGGCCTCACCGGTCAGCTCGATCATGACGTGCTTGATCTGCGTGTACTCGTCGAACGAGTAGTCCGACATGTCCTTGCCGAAGCCGGACTGCTTGAAGCCGCCGTGCGGCATCTCGCTGGCGATCGGCAGGTGGTCATTGACCCACACGGCGCCGAAGTTGAGCGTCTGCGCCGCCCGCATCGCCTTGAACACGTCGCGGGTCCACACCGAGCTGGCGAGGCCGTAGCGGATGTCGTTGGCCTTGGCCAGCACCTCCTCCTCGGTGTCGAAGGGCAGCACCGTGAGGACCGGCCCGAAGACCTCCTGCTGCACGATCTCGCTATCCTGAGCGCAATCGACGATCACGGTCGGCTCGAAGAAGGCGCCACCCTCGAAGCCGGCGACCTTGGCCCGTCGACCGCCCGTCAGCACGCGAGCGCCCGCGCGCGTGGCGCGCTCGACGAAGCCCTCGACGCGCTTGACCTGGCCCTCGCTGATGAGCGTGCCCATGTCGGTCGACTCGGCGGCCGGATCGCCGACGCGCACGGTCTCCACGTAGCCCTTGAGCTTCGCCAGGAACGCGTCATAGACGGGCCGCTGCACATAGACCCGGGTGGCGGCCGTGCAATCCTGCCCGGCGTTGACGAAGCCGCCCGCCGTCGCACCGCGCGCGGCGGCGTCGAGATCGGCGTCGGCGTAGACGATGAAGGGCGCCTTGCCCCCCAGCTCCAGGTGCACCCGCTTCAGGTTGCCACTGGCGAGGGCCATGATCTTGCGGCCCGTCTCCGAGTCGCCGGTGAGGCTCACCAGGTCGATGCCGGGGTGCGCGGCGATGGCCGCGCCGACCACGTCCCCGTGGCCGGTCACCACGTTGAACACGCCGTCGGGCAGGCCCGCCTCGACCGCCAGCTCGGCCAGCTTGAGCGTCGTCAGCGGCGTTACCGAGGCCGGCTTGAGGACCACCGAGTTGCCTGCCGCGAGCGCCGGGCCGATCTTCCAGATGGCCATCATGAAGGGATAGTTCCAGGGCGACACCTGGCCCACCACACCGAGCGGCTCTCGCCGGACCATCGAGGTGTGGGCGGTGCTGTACTCGGCGGCCGCCTTGCCGTCCAGGTGGCGCATGGCGGTGGCAAAGAAGCGCAGGTTGTCGGCGGCGAAGGGAATGTCCGAGTCGCGGCGCAGCTTGATGGCCGTGCCGGTCTGGGCGGACTCGATCTCCGCCAGCTCGGGCGTGTGCTCGTCGATCAGGTCGGCCAGCCGGTTGAGGATCGCCACCCGCTCGGGGATCCACCGGGCCCGCCAGCGGCCGTCGGCGAACGCCTCGCGCGCGGCGGCCACCGCGCGATCCACGTCCTCGGCCGTGCCCTCGGGCACGCGGCCGACGACTTCGCCCGTGGCGGGGCTGCGCACGTCGATCCAGCGACCGCTGCTCGAATCGACCCACTGCCCGCCGATGAACATCTTCAGCTCGGTCACGGTCTGGATGGCCATCGATCCCTCACGCTCCTCGCGTCTGCATGGCGCGCCGCGGGTCTTCCTCCGGGGCCGCTCCGGCGTGGCGTCCCACCGCTCGTGGCACGCAGCTCACGCCCTCCTGGCACGCCCGTGCGTCGCGGGGCGGCGGCGCACGTTCGGCCGGTCTCGAGTGTACCGCACGGCCGGTCCCGGGCAGGACGGCCCCGGACGGCTACCCCTCCAGCGTGGCCGTGACGCTGATCGCCACGTTGCCCTTGAGGGCCTGCGAGATCGGGCAGTTGTCCTTGGCGTCGTCGGCGATGGCCGCGAACTCCGCGGCGGCCATGTCCGGCACCAGGCCCGTGACGACCAGCGCGCTCGAGGCCACGAACCAGCCCGCATCGCCCTTGTCGAACGTCACCGTCGCCCGAACGCTGAGGCTTGTCGGTGGGTGACCCGCCTTGGCCAGGCGGCTCGAGAAGGCCATGGCGAAGCAGCTCGCGTGGGCGGCTGCCAGCAGCTCCTCGGGACTGGTGCGGCCGTCGGATGCCTCCGTGCGCGCCCTCCAGGTGACGGGCATCCGCGCGAAGGCGCCGCTCCCGACGTAGTCGACGGCCCCGCTCCCGCTCAGCAGATCCCCCCTCCAGGTGACGTCGGCGGTGCGCGTGGCAGCCATGGATCCCTCCTTGAGGTGTGCATTCATTGCTGATCCCGCGCCATCGTGGCACAGACGCGCGGTCGGCGGGTGCGGCGGTTCAGTCCGCCGTCGGCGGAACCCGGCCGCTCGACGGTCCGCCGGCGGGACCGCCGCCCAGGTCCCCGCCCGAGAGCTCGACGTCCGTCTCGGGGCCGAGGGCCCGCACCAGCTCCCAGCCGCGGGCCACGTGCCGCGCCTCGGTGTGGAGGTTGCCGATCGAGAAGCGGAGCACGAAGCGATCCGCCAGGCGCGCGTGCGACAGGAAGACCTCCCCGCTGGCGTTGAGCCGATCCATGAGCCGCTCGTTGAGCCGATCGAGATACGAGCGCACGGCCGGCTCGTCCTCGTGGCCCCGCAGGCGGCCTGGCCGCCAGCGGAAGCAGACGGTCGAGAAGGGCACCGGAGCGAGCCGCTCGGCCTCGGGCTCCGCGTCGACCCAGGCCGCCAGATCGGCGGCCAGCGCCAGGTGTGCCTCGAGCCGACGCTGCAGCCCCGACAACCCGAAGTAGCGCAGCACGAACCACATCTTCAGCGCGCGAAACCGCCGCCCGAGCTGCGGCTGGTACTCGTTGAAGTCGTGCACCTGTGCGAAGCCGGCCGTACGCAGGTACTCGGGCACGAGGCTGAAGGCCGCGCGCACGGTCTCCAGCCGTCGGGTCAGCAGCAGTGAGCAGTCGAGGGGCGTGAAGAGCCACTTGTGCGGGTTGACCACGATGGAGTCGGCGCGCTCCCAGCCGACGAACGCGTCTCGCCGCGCCGGCAGCAGCGCCACGGCCCCGCCGTAGGCCGCGTCGACGTGCAACCAGAGGTCCTCCCGTTCGGCCAGCGCCGCGAGATCGGCCACCGGGTCGACCGATGTGGAGGCGGTCGTGCCGATCGTGCCCACGATCGCGGCCGGCATCCAGCCCGCCGCCCGGTCCGCCTCGATGGCGCGGCGCAGCGCGGCCACGTCCAGCTGGTAGCGGTCGTCGACCGGGACGCGCCGCAGTCCGGCACGTCCCAGGCCGAGCGTCATGCAGGCCTTGTCGATCGAGCTGTGCGCCTCGGTCGAGGCGTAGACCCGCAGCCGGCGGCCGGCCAGCCCCTCGGCCGCCGCGTCGGCCGTGACGGCCTGTCGGGCGGCGGCGAGTGCGATCAACGTCGAGGTCGACGCCGTGTCGGTGAAGAGACCGTCGAAGGGGTGCGGAAGGCCCATCGCCTGGCGCAGCCAGTCTACGGTGACCTCCTCGAGCTCCGTCGCCACGGGGCTCGTACGCCACAGCATCGCGTTCGCGGCCAGGCCGGCCGTGAGCATCTCACCGAGGATGCCCGGTCCCGAGGCGGTCGTGGCGAAGTAGGCGAAGAAGCCCGGGTGCTGCCAGTGCGTCGTGTTCGGCTCGACGAGCGAGCGGTAGTCGGCCAGGATCCGCCCCATCGGCTCGGGCTCCTGCGGCGGCTGGGCCGGGAACCGCGCCGCCAGCTCGCCCGGGGACACCCGTGGCAGCACCGGATACCGCTCGACGCCGGCGAGGTAGTCCGCGATCAGGTCAACGGTCGCGTGCGCGGCGCGCCGGAAGGCCTCCGGCTCCATGTCCCCCGCGCGGGCCGCCTGCGCCGCATCGAGGACGCCAAAGAGCCGCTCGAGGTCGGTCTCGTCGTCGCCGGCCGGCTGCCCGCTCACGGCCTCTCCCGCGGCGTCGGCCGGGTGCGCGGCGCCGCTCACTGCGTGGCCACACCCAGGTGCTCGAGCAGGCGGCGCGAGCTGGCGCTGATCTCATCCACCGCCGCCTCGAAGGCCGCCTGATTGCGCTGCGACGGCGACCGGAAGCCGCTCACCTTGCGCACGTACTGCAGAGCCGCAGCGTGGATCTCATCCTCGGCCACCGGCGGCTCCGGTCGACGAAGGGTCTTGATGCTGCGACACATGGGCGGCGCCTCCCTGCAGGTGGTCAGGCAAGCCTAGCCGACGACGCGCCGAATGGGCTGCAATCGGTTCGTCCGTTCCCTATGCTGCAGGCACCCGGGACGCGGGCGCCCGGACAGGGGGAGGCGCGATGGATCTGCTGCTGCTGGTCTTCATCGGTGGCTATGTCTACGGCGGGTTCCGCACGGGTTTCGTGCACCAGCTTCTGTCCCTGGGGCTGCTGGCGCTCGCGTTCGTCGTCGGCGCCTACCTGCGCGGGCCGTTGAACGCGATCGTGGCGCCACTGATCAAGGGCATCCCGGCCAGCTACGGGGAGATGGTGGCCTATACGATCGCCTTCACCGCGATCTACGCCGTGGCCAACATCATCGTGCTGCGGATCCTCAAGCACGTGCCCGTGCGCGGCGTGTCGGCCGCCATGGACCGCGTGCTGGGCGCGATCCTGGGCGGCGTGGTGGCGGTGCTGATCGTGTCGGCGGGGATCGCCATCCTCGACACGTACTACAAGAATCCCGCCTACCTGGGCCAGGCAGCGAGCGTCGGCTTCGGCTTCCTCAAGAGCATCCACGACTCCCTGGAGGTCTCGACCATCGCGGGTATCCTGCGCGACACGACCGTGCCCGTGATGCTGACGATCCTGGGGCCCTTCATCCCCAAGGACGTCACGTTGCCCTACTTCCCGGTGCTGCCCGGTGGTTCGTTCCCCCTCCCAGGCGGCTCCTTCCCGCTCCCCTGACGAGGCAGCCATGACCGATCCCACCCAGTCGCTCGGCGCGGCGCCCGTACCGGAGCCGACCATCGTCCGCGAGTACGGCGGCGCCACGCCCGAGGAGGCGGCCGCGGCCTACACGCGAGAGGCGACCTCCCTCGTCGAGCAGGGCTACGTCGTCGCCGCCCAGGCGTGGTCGCCGCAGCGCACGCTCGTCGTGACCTACCAGCGTCCGCTGACAGCCCCGCCGCCACCCGCCGTGGCCACGGACCAGCCGGCCACCCCCAGCGGCTGGAATGCAGCCGCTGCCGCCGCTCCGGCCTCGAGCTGGGCGCCGCCTCCGGTGCCGGTGGCGCGCCCCGACCGCTACTGCACCCGCTGCGGCAAGTTCCAGAGTCCGGCCTGGACGACGCGCTGCGAGCACTGCGGCGCCCTCTACGCCCAGTACCCGCCCGCCTCGACCCCACCGCCGGCGGGCTTCGTGCCCGCCGTCAGCGGCCGCAGCCGCGGGACGACGGTCGTGGTCGTCGTGGTCGTCGTGGTATTCGTCCTGCTGGTCCTGATCACGCTCATGGCGATCGGCCTGGCCGGCGCCCTCGACCCGACCTTCTTTTCGATCTGACGGTCGACCATGCCGGACCGGTGCGGTTCGGCACCGCCGCACCACGGCGGGGACCAGTGGGGCGGTCGTGGATGCCCTTCGGCCCTTGCCCCACGTGCCCACGCGGCGCTTGCTGGGCCTGCATTCCAGCCGCACTCGGAAAGGGCTGCGTGGACACCCGACCGACCCTCCTCGTCGCGCCCGAGACGTTCGATCTGGCCGAGACGACCCGGATGCTCGAGGTCGCGCGGGCCGCGGGCGAACGCTGGCGCATCGAGTTCATGTGCTACGGCGGGGCGTACGCCGACCTCATCGAGGAGGCGGGCTACCCGTGCCACTGCCTGGCTCCGCACCTGTCGCCGGCACGTGTCGAGGAGCTGGCGCGAGCCTTGCGCCTCGAGCGGGGCGGGCGCATGTTCACCACGCAGGAGTTGCTCGACCGCGTCCACAGCGAGCTGAGCCTCTATGAGCTGCTCCGGCCCGCGGCGGTCGTCACGGGCTTCATCCTGAGCGCCTACCTGTCGGCCCGTCGCGCCGGGGTCCCCCTGGTCACCGTGGCGCCACTGGCCGTGACCCGGCCGTTCTTCGAGGCGGGCCTGGGGACGTTCCCCGACCAGTTCGACGTCGGCCCGATGCGCCTCGTGCCACAGCGCCTCAAGGACGGCGCCACGAACTGGTGGGGCCTGCACACGCGCCAGTGGCTGGGCGCCTTCAATGCCGCCGCGCGGGCGCTCGGCCTGCCGCCGTTCCGGCGTTTGGTCGATCTTGTCGAGGCCGACGAGATGCTGATCACCAGCGTGCCCGAGATCGTCGGCCTGCGCGACTTGCCGGCACACTGGCGATACGTGGGGCCGATCTTCGCCCACCTTCCGGGCGAGGTGCCGCAGGCGGTGCGCGACCTGCCGCGCGATCGACCGCTCGTCTACTTCTCGCTGGGCAGCCTGCCCAACCCGGCCATCCAGGAGCGCCTGCTCGACGCGCTCGCCGAGCTGCCCGTCCGCGTCGTGGCGCCGATCGGACCGCACCTGCGTGCCCATCCCCACCGAGTGCCGCCCAACGTGCTCGTCTTCGACCTGCTGCCGGCACACCGGGTCTGCCCACTCTTCGACCTGGCCCTCATCCACGGCGGTGAGGGCACGGTGCAGACCGCCTGCGCAGGCGGCGTGCCATTCGTGGGCATCGGCTTCACGCCGGAGCAGGACGCCAACATCGGCTTCCTGGTGCGTCGCGGCACCGCCGAGCGGCTGCGGCGGCGCGAGATCGACAGCCCTCACCTGGCAATGGCATTCGAGCATCTCCTTCGCCCGGAAGTGCGACGGCGCGCAAGCGAGCTGCAGGAGGAGCTCGCCGCCTGGGACGGGCCCGGCAACGTCGCCCGATTCCTGGAGCGATATGCTCGGCCACGGCCCGCCGACGCGTTGGCGCCGGCGCCGATCCCGCAGACCGGTGAGGCCCGACCGTGGTCCGCCTGATCCCTCGCGATCGCCACTTCTTCCAGCTGTTCGGTGAGCTTGCCGAGCAGCTCCGC
>DATHCS010000157.1:0-2237 GCA_035319405.1 Candidatus Dormiibacterota bacterium
CGACTGGCCGATGATCCGGTCCTGCTTGCCGCCGAGGAGCAGGTCGCCGGCCATGGCGTAGACGGGCCGCTCTCCCCGGTTCGAGACGTGGAGCGCGTTCACGGTCCCCCCGGGCACCTCGCGCGCGGTGACGATCCCCGCGCGCATGGCCTCGTCGAGCGGGAGGGCGTCGGCGGGCGCCGCCGCGCGCGCGAGGCGCAGCGGGTACACGGTGAGGTTCTCGGCGGAGACGGGGTCGCCGACCTGGACCTCGTCGGCGAAGCGACCGGCGGGCGAACCGGCGGCGGAGACCGCCGCGAGCAGCAGCAGGCACGGGTGCATGGGGTTCCCTTTCCCGCGGCGCCGGGAAGGGGCCGCGCGGGATGGGGAACGCGCGAGGCGGGCGGCGGATCTATCCGACCCGCGCCGCGCCCGTGCGAGGTCCGGCGCGCTTGTATCTCGTGAGGGGTGAGTCGGACCCCTGGTGTACAGCGGAGAAGACGGGTTCCGGGAGAGGGTCGCCGTGAGCGCGCCGAGGCTACGTCCTCGGGCCTGAGATTGGCGCCCTCGACCGGTTTCCAGGGCTCGAACGGTATCCTGAGGCGGGCTGCGGCCAGTCCTCGCATCGACAAGCGTGAGCACGGAAACCGGCTCCGAGGCTCCCGGCCGCCCCCGTCAGGAAAGGGGTACCGGGTGCGCTTCGTCGGGATCGACATCGCAGCGGAGAAGCACGTTGTGGCCATCGTGAGCGAGGCGGGGGAAGTCCTCACCAAGCCCACGGCCATCGCCGAGGACGCTGGCGGGTACGAGAAGCTCTTCGCGCTGCTGGGTGAGCCGGAGGGCACCCTCATCGCGATGGAGGCCACGGGGCACTACTGGAAGAACGTGTTTGCGGCGCTCGCGGGCCGGGGCTTCCAGATCGCCCTCCTCAACCCGGTGCGGACGCATCGGTTCGCCGGGGAAGACCTCGAGCGGACGAAGACCGACGCCATCGACGCGCTCGGGATCGCCCGCTTCGCCGCGCAGAAGCGGCCAGTCGTGACGCGCCTGCCCGACGCCGTCACGGAGGAGTTACGTGAGCTGGTCCGGCACCGCGACCGCCTGGTGCAGGACTTCGGTGACCGAACGCGCCAACTGCACCGCCTCGTCGACCTCGGATTTCCCGAGCTCACGCGCTTTATCCATAGCCTCGACAGCCAGCTCGCCACGGCCGTGCTGCACGAGTACCCGACCGCCCAGGCGTTCGTCGGGCTGCCCTGGAAGAAGCTTGCCAAGTACCGCTACGACGGCGTGCACATCGTCGGGGATGACCTCGCGAAGTCCATCATCGAGGCAGCGAAGGTTTCGGTCGGACGTCACCACGGCCTCGCTTATCGCATCCAGGTCCAGCACGCCTGCGAGGACATGGATCTGCTGCGCCGGCGCATCAAGCAGCTCGACGGCGACATCGAGACGAAGCTCGGTGAGCACGAGGTCGGCTCCCTGCTGACCACCATCGACGGCGTCGGGACCCAGACCGCTGCCAAGCTCGTCGCCGAGCTCGGCGACCCCGCCCAGTTCCACGGTCCCGAGGCCCTGGCGGCCTACGTGGGGGTCATCCCGGCACTACGCCATTCCGGCAAACGCTCCCCGATGCGTGCCGGGCTGACCCCGATCGGCAATGCGCGGCTCAGGGCGGCGCTGTGGATGCCCACGCTCACGGCCGTCAGGCGCAATCCATGGCTCAAGGCCCACTACGAGCGGCTGCGCGCCCGCGGCAAGCACCCCAAGGTCGCCCTCGTCGCCTGCATGCGGAAGCTGCTGCACGCTGTCTACAGCGTCGCCAAGCACCGCCGGCCATTCGTACCCGAACTGGCCGGCGGCACGGCTTGACGAACGAGACGGTATCTCAGGCGGCGCGGCGCAGCTCCCGGCGCAGCGTGGCGCGGGCGCGGGACAGCTGCCAGGCGACCGTCTCCACGCCGCAGCCGAGCGCGTCCGCCAGCTCAGCCTCGGACAGCCCCTCCAGGTCGAGCAGGATCGCCATCCGGCCGCGCTCGGGCAGCGCCATGAGCGCGCTCTGGAAGGCGCCCGCGGCCACCCCGCCGAGCAGCTCCAGCTCCGCGCCGGCGAGGAGGCGCTCCTCCTCCGGAGGCGAGGGCGCGGGCTCGCTCACCCGGGCGTCGCGCTCGCCCCGGCCGCCGGCGAAGACCTTCCCGAGGAGCCGGCAGAGCCACGTATCCAGGTGGGTCCCGGCGAGGAAACGGTCTGCGCCGTGA
>DATHCS010000158.1:0-2010 GCA_035319405.1 Candidatus Dormiibacterota bacterium
GGACCTCGTTCGCCAGCCTCTGTAACGTCCCGTCGAGCTCCGCGCTCGGCATCACGATCGTCCAGGTCAGCGGAGTCGGCGACGGCGCCTGCTTCACGACGATGGCGGGCCTGGGAGCGGGGACCAACCTGACGTTCGAGAAGGGTGGCCAGGTCTACTCCGTGTCGGCCGTCCTCCCGTCCGGTGCCACGGATGCGGCGATCGAGGCTGCGGACAGGATGCTCGCACTCGACGCCATCGCGAAGCTCTGAGCCGCGGCCGCGGGCCGGCCTGAGGTCACCTACGAGGCGACGGCCTTCCGGCGCGCCACGGCCAATTCGGCCTGCAGGCGCTCCTCGGCCACCAGCAGGGCGGCGTCGGTGTCGGCATCCGGACCGGGGCTCGCCCAGCCGAAGGACAGCTGCAGGGCCACCGCACCGGCCTGGAGCCACACGTCACACGCCGCGCGGACCCGCTCGACGTAGTTGATGGCACGCACCTCGTCGGTCTCGACGAGCAGCACCTGGAAGCGCGCGGGCCCGGTTCGGGCGACATGGTCCGGCTCGCGCGCCTGGCGCCGCAGCACCGCACCGATCGCCGGCACGATGCGCCCGGCCGCCTCCGCACCGACGCGGTCGGCCAGCCGGTCGAGGCCATCGAGTTCGGCCACCACGATCGTGAAGGGGCGGCCGTAGCGGCGCAGCCGCGCGGTCTCGTCGCGCAGCTCGCGCTCCCACGCGAAGTGGCTTTCGAGGCCGGTCACGGAGTCGACCAGCAGGTCGACGAGGTTCATCGGTTCAGCGGGCGCTTCCACGGTCGACTCCTGGGCTGGTGCCGGAACGGTCAAGGCCTCCGGCGCCCGTGCGGCCGCGATGGCAGGGCCCAACGAAGGCGGCGGCGAGGCGGCGGGCGCCACCGCGGGCTCGACGGTCCCGAGCGGCGGGGATGGACCGGACGCGGCAGGGCCACCCGCGCCAACCACGTCCCGCGGCGGCCGACGCCGCTGCCAGAGGTTGAAGACGAGGATGGCCATGATCGCCAGGTTGGCGATGATCGCGGCGATGAGGATGATGACGATGGCATCGGTCGGCATGCTGGGTCGACTGGATCTCCGCGACGGATGCGATGAATGCCGAGCCCGAGTGTAGACGGGCCCCATCGGCGCGGACCATCGGCCCCCGGGCGGCGGACGATGTTCCGTTGACGGGGCACACCGCGTGGTGAGGTCCGGTGTGGACGAGGACGGTCGGCCACGACCGTCCTACGCGCGACCGGCTCCTTCCAGCCAGCGCTCGAAACCGGCCAGCTCGTCCTTCGATTCGCGCGACAGCAGGTCGACCAGGCAGCGCTGCACGCTCTTGCCCTCGAAGAGCGCGCGGTGGACCTCCCGCGCGATCGGCATCTCCACGCCGTGCCGCTCGGCCAGGGCCAGCGCGACGTCGACCGTGTAGGCGCCCTCGGCAACGCCCGGCAACGTGCCCTCGATCTCTCGCCAGGGTCGGCCCTTAGCGAGCTCCTCGCCGAGGCGGTGGTTGCGCGAGAGCGGCGAGGAGCAGGTGGCGATCACGTCCCCGATCCCGGCCAGGCCGGCGAAGGTCAGCGCGTGGGCGCCCGCGGCCAGTCCCAGGCGCGTCATCTCGGCCACGCCGCGCGTGATGAGGCTGGCCTTGCCGTTGTCGCCGAACCCGAGGTAGTCGGTCGCACCCGCCGCGATCGCGTAGATGTTCTTGAGTGCCCCGCACAGCTCGACCCCGATCACGTCGCGGTTGCGGTAGAGGCGGAAGGTGCGGCTGGCGAGCAGGGCCAGCGCGTGCCCGCTGACGGCCTCGTCGGTCGCCGCTACCACCGAGCTGGCGGGCAGCCCACGGGCGATCTCCAGCGCCAGGTTCGGTCCCGACATGGCCCCGATCCGTCCGGTCGCGGCGGGCAGTTCCTGCGCCAGGACCTCGCTCATGCGCAGCAGGCTGCCCTGTTCGAGGCCTTTGGCCACCGACAGCACCACGGTCGCAGGGGGGACGAACGGCGCACAGC
>DATHCS010000159.1:0-3825 GCA_035319405.1 Candidatus Dormiibacterota bacterium
CGGGCCGGCCGAGAGCACGCTGTGGACGGCGCTCCCGACGAGTCCGCCCAGTGCGTCGACCAGGGAGCCGAGCGAGTGACCGAGGCTGCTGGCCAGCCCCCCGATGGCACCGCCGATGCCCGATCCGATGTCGGTCATGCCGCGATGGTAGGCTACGGGTGTCCCCGATATGACCCGGTCCCGTGAGGCCGGCGAGGGCGGCCCGAGAGGCCGGCGAATGGAGGACGCACGCTTGACCCTGCCCGTCCCGCCCGAGGCGGTGGTGGACCCCCGCTTGGGGGCCCTCGGGCCCGCCCTGGTGGCGCTCGAGGACGGCACGGTCTTTCCCGGGATCGCCTTCGGGGCGGGCCTCGCTGCGGGCGGCGACCTCGTGGTGAACACCAGCCAGACGGGCTACCAGGAGGTCTGCACCGACCCCTCGTATGCCGGCCAGGCGGTCGTCATGACCTATCCGCTCATCGGCAACTACGGGCGCCTGGCGGGCGACGACCAGTCGGAGCGACCCTGGCTGCGGGCGCTGCTCGTGGCCCACGCCACGGCCGCCGTGGCCGGCCAGGCCGGCCAGCTGGCGGACCTGCTGCGCGCGAGCGGCATCCCGGCACTGGCCGGGGTGGACACGCGAGCCCTGGCGCGTCACCTGCGATCGACCGGCTGCCAGCGCGCGATCGTCACGGCGCCCGGCGACACGGACGAGCGCGCAGCGGTCGCGGCGGCGCGCGGCCTGCCGCGCTGGGAGGACCAGGACTTCGTGGCCCAGGTCTCGGCGCGCGGCCCGTTCGAGATCGGCGCGGGCGAGGCGGGCCCCCTGGTGGCCCTCGTGGACTACGGGCTCAAGGCGAACATCGTCGCCGACCTGCGGGCGCGGGGCCTGCGGGTGCGGGTGCTGCCCCACACGGCCGACGCCACGGCGGTCCTGGCGCCGGACGTGACCGGCCTCGTGCTCTCACCCGGTCCCGGCGACCCGGCGCGCCTCGCGGGGCCGCTGGCGATGGCCGGGGCGGCCCTGGCCGCCGGGCGCCCGCTGCTGGGGATCTGCCTGGGCCACCAGATCGTGGGCCTTGCCGCCGGCGGGCGGACGGCGCGGCTGCGCTTCGGTCACCACGGGGCGAACCATCCGGTGCAGGACCTCGACACGGGGCGCGTCCGCGTGACCGCCCAGAACCACGAGGTCCAGGTGCTGGCCGACTCGCTGCCGGAGGCGAGCGGCTTCTACGTCAGCCAGCGCAACCTCAACGACGGATCGGTGGAGGGGCTGCGTCACCGCGAGCTGCCCGTGGAGACCGTGCAGTACCACCCCGAGGGGTCGCCGGGACCGCTCGACGCGCTGGACGTCTTCGAGCGCTTCGCGGTCGCCTGCCGGGCCGCCGGGTGAGGGGAGGGTCCGGGCCGTGACGGCGCGGCCAGGAAGCGTCCTCATCATCGGGTCGGGACCGGTCGTCATCGGCCAGGCCGCCGAGTTCGACTACGCCGGCACGCAGGCCTGCCGCGCCCTGCGCGACGAGGGCGTTCGCACGGTGCTCCTCAACTCCAACCCGGCGACGATCATGACCGACCCCGGCGTCGCGGACGTCGTCTACCTCGAGCCGCTCACCGTGGCCTCCGTGGTGCGCATCCTGGAACGCGAACGGCCGGACGGCCTGCTGGCCGGCCTCGGTGGCCAGACGGCGCTCAACCTCGCGGCCGCACTGGCCCGCGAGGGGGTCCTCGAGCGTTACGGCGTGCCCTTGCTGGGGACGCCGCTGGAGGCCATCGAGACGGCCGAGGACCGGGAGCGGTTCCGGGCGCTCCTCGAGCGCATCGGCCAGCCCTACGCGCCATCGGAGATCGTGGAGGGCGAGAGCGAAGCGGTGCGGGCCGCGGCCGCGGATCGGGCCCTCGAGCGCATCGGCCTGCCGGCCATCATCCGGCCCGCCTACACCCTCGGCGGCTCCGGCGGCGGCATCGTCGAGACCGAAGCGGAGTACCGCGAGCGCGTGCGCGCGGGCCTGCGCGCGAGCCCCATCGGGCAGGTCATGGTGGAGCGCTGCCTGGTGGGCTGGCAGGAGATCGAGTACGAGGTGATGCGCGACGCGGACGACACGTGCATCGCCGTCTGCTCCATGGAGAACGTCGACCCGCTGGGCGTGCACACGGGCGACTCGATCGTGGTCGCACCGGTGCAGACCCTGCCCGACCCGGTGCACCAGCGCCTGCGCAGCGCCGCCCTGACGATCATCCGCGCGCTCGGCGTGGAGGGCGGCTGCAACATCCAGTTCGCCCTTTCGCCGGACAACCTCGAGCATGCCGTGATCGAGGTCAACCCACGCGTGAGCCGCTCCTCGGCGCTCGCCTCCAAGGCGACCGGCTACCCGATCGCGCGGGTGGCGGCCCAGATCGCCATCGGCCGGCGCCTGGCGGAGATCCCCAATGCCATCACCCGCACGACCGTAGCCGCCTTCGAGCCGGCCCTCGACTACGTGGTCGTCAAGCTGCCCCGCTTCCCCTTCGACAAGTTCCCCGCGGCCGATCGTTCGCTGGGCAGCCAGATGAAGGCCACCGGCGAGGTGATGGCCCTCGACCGCACGTTCGGAGCGGCGCTCAACAAGGCGCTCCGCGGCCTCGAGCAGGCCGGCGCGGGCTTCCTGGCCGAGGACCCGGCCTGGGCCGCCACGCTCGACTACCTCGCGCCGCCCGACGCGCTCGAGGGCGTGGGGCCCCTCGAGGTCGCCATCGACGCCGAGGGGCTGGTGTGCGAGGCGACCGCGCACGCCCGGCGTGCGGCGCGCCCGGTCGTGCTGCGCCGCTTCCTGCGCCCCTCGGACTCGCGCCTCTGGCGGCTGCTAGCCCTGCTGCGCCGCGGCGCCCCGGCCGCGGAGCTGCAGGAGGCGACCGGCATCGCCCCGTGGTTCGTGGCGGAGCTGGCGCGTCTGGTGGCACTGGCTGGCCGGGTGGAGGCCGCAGGCGGCGCCTCGCTCCCGGTCGAGCTGCTCGTGGCGGCCAAGCGCGCCGGCTTCGGCGACCGTGACCTGGCGCAGCTCACGGGTCGCACCGAGGGGGAGCTGGCGGCCGAGCGGGCGGCCATCGGGCTCGAGCCGGGTTACGCCATGGTCGACACCTGTGCCGCCGAGTTCGCGGCCCAGACGCCCTACTTCTACGCCACGTACGCGGCCGCCGGCTCGCCGCCCGAGGCGCCGCCGGTGGAGCGGTCCGCCGCCCTGGTGATCGGCTCCGGGCCGGTGCGCATCGGGCAGGGCATCGAGTTCGACTACTGCGCAGTGCAGGCCGCCGCGACGCTGCGCCAGCGTGGCTGGCAGGCGGTGATGGTCAACTCCAACCCGGAGACGGTGTCCACCGACTTCGACGCCTCGTCGCGCCTCTACTTCGAGCCGCTCGACGCGGAGAGCGTGCGCGCGGTGGTCACCGCCGAGACGCCGCCGGGCGGCCCGCCGCTGCCGGCGCTGGTGCAGTTCGGCGGCCAGACGCCGCTCAACCTGGCGGCGCCGCTCGCCGAGGCCGGCGTGCCCCTGCTGGGCCTCGAGGTGGCCACCATCGAGCAGGCCGAAGAGCGCGTCCGTTACGCGGCCCTCGTGGATCGCCTCGGCATCCCCCAGCCGGAGGGCGGGCGGGCGACCTCGGTTGAGGAGGCGCTGGCGGTCGCCGATCGCATCGGCTACCCGGTCATCGTTCGCCCCAGCTACGTCATCGGCGGCCTCGCCATTGACTTCGCCTACGGCCCGGGCGACCTCGCGGCGCACCTCTCGGCGGCGGCCGTGGTGACGCCCGATCGGCCGGTGCGGCTCGATGCCTACCTCGAGGGCATGGAGGTCGACGTCGACGCCCTCTGTG
>DATHCS010000160.1:0-6603 GCA_035319405.1 Candidatus Dormiibacterota bacterium
CGGGCAGTCGACGTGGTCCAGCGCGACGCTCGCTTTCGCGACCAGGTTCTCATGGCCTACGGCTACATGTGCGCAGTCTCAGGATTCTCGCTTGGCACGGTCTCGCGGACCCGGGTGGCGGGCCTCCTTGACGCAGCACACATCCGTCCTGTGTGGCAACGAGGGCCTGATACCGTCCGGAACGGGGTGGTTCTAACTCCGACGCTTCACAGGTTGTTCGACCAGGGCCTCTTCACCCTCGAGTACGCCCGGGATGAGCTGCACGTTGAGGTATCACCTCAACTTGATGACACGATGATCCGGGCTCCCGACGATTCCTTCCGCCTCCCGCTGACTTCTGGACTTCGGGTGCGACTACCGGCCGCGCGTAGTGCGTGGCCCGACCCGAGCCTCCTGCGACACCATCAGAGCGAGACGTTCCGCGCCTGAAGATTTCGAGTCTTGGCGACGGAGCGGCAGCCCATACAGTGGACCGCAGCCCAGGCCCGCCGCCAGCGCCTGACCGAGCGATTAGGCCACGGCCTATGCGCCTCGCGTGATGCCGCTGAACGCATCACAAGACAGGACCTCGCAGCCCGGCCCGCGCGGCCGCAACCCGGCCGCGGACCAGGCCTCACGGCTGCAGCGGCGTCCAGGATCGGCCGCCGTCGGTCGTGGCGTACAGGGTGCGCGAGCCGCAGGCGGTCGACTGCGTCCCGCAGGGAGTGCCACCGGTGCCGGCCCAGCCGTGCAGGTCGTCCACGAAGTCGAACCAGCGCCACGGCCGTGGCAGCCCCGAGGCCCCCAGCTCGTACCAGGTCTGGCCGCCGTCGGTCGTCGCGTGCAGGCCGCTGTCCGTGCCCAGGATCCACCGCGCCGAGGAGAGCACGGCCACCGGTCCCACCCCGGCGGTCGAGTTGGCGAGGGTCCAGTGCTGCCCCGCGTCGGTCGTGAGGTAGAAGGCGGTCACCTCGTCCGTGCCGTCGGGCGTCAGCCAGGCTCGCTCGACCATCGCCGTCCGCGCATCGAAGACGACGGGCCGCATCGCAAGGTACAGGGCGGCCGCACGCGCATCCGGGGTGGCCGACGGGGGTCGCGGCAGGTCGACGGCCTGCCAGCTCTTCGCGCCGTCACCCGTGCTGTACAGCGTGGGGCCCCCATTCAGCGGGTTGAAGATCTCGGGCCCGGTCAGCTCGAGGAACCCGTTGGCTCGGTCGAAGAAGGTCGGCTGGGAGCTCAGGAACGTCCCCTTCAGGGTCGGCCAGTTCGCCCGCTGGATCGTCCAGTGCGCGCCGGCGTCGTCCGTCCAGAGCACGTCCTCGGTGCGCGTCGCCGAGTGGGCGAGCACGTAGCCGTGCGAGGCGTCACTGAACCGCAGGTCATCGGCAAAGTAGCCGTCCGGCAGCGCCACGGGCTGCCAGGAATTGCCGCCATCGACGGTCCGCATCAGGTCCGGCCGCCCCGTGGCCCAGCCATGCCGCGCGTCCACGAACCACGGCCAGTGGAGGTCGCCCCAGTAGAGCTCCTGCCAGGTCGAGCCGCCGTCGCTCGTCCCGAAGAACGTCTCCGACGATCCGACCCACCCGAGCTGCGGGTCGACCAGCTGCTCCCCGTTGGCGGCGCTGGCCAATCGGGGCTGCGACGTGCCGAACGGCGTGGACGTCGGCTGGGGGTTCGCGGTGGCGAGCGTCGGGAAGGCGCCGAGCGGGAGTGTCGGGCTGGAGCCGAGCGGGAGCGACGGGCTGGCACCGAGCGGCAGCGTCGGGCTGGACGTCGGGCTCGAGCCGCAGCCCGTCAGCGACAACGCGGCCGCCAGGATCCCGACCACCCCCACCGCGGCCATCCGCCGCGAGCGTCGCCCAGACACGCGCTAGGGCTGCGTGATCGTGGCCGTGAAGGTGTAGGTCTCCGCGATCTGCCCCGTGGTGCTGGTCTTCTCGGTGGACGGCCCGCCGCCGACGGCGGCCTTGCCCGTGATGCCCACGGCCCATGCGCCGAACTCGGTCCCGAGGTCGCTGCCGAACATGCAGTCGGGCTGCCCGAGTGGGTGGTAGACGGGAGTCGGTCCGAGGACACGCACGGTGATGCGGCCGTCCTCGAGCACGAATGGGTCGACGGTGACCGTGACCGGCACGCTGCCGCTGAAGTTCACCGGGCAACCAGCCGTGTACTGGTTGAAGAACGTGACGTGGAAGGTGCTCGTGCCGTGGAGCCGCCCGTCGTCCTGGAGGTGCACGACGGCCGTGCCGTTGACGGTCAGCTTGCGCGCGAACAGTGTGCTCGTGTAGTCGAGCGCGCCGCTGACGGTGACGTTGAGCGTGTCGTACCCGCCGACCGTGTAGGTCTCGACGGTCGTGCCGATGCCGCGGTTCGAGGTCGACTTGAGCGTCACCGTGCCCTTGTCCTTGAGCTCGGGGCCGGCGATGTAGGTGAACGAGGCGGGGGCGTCGACCGGTTTGCCGACGGGGTCGAGAGAGGCGACCCCGTCGAGCGTGGCCACGACCGGCTTGGCCAGGTCCGTCCCCTCCCACTTCTGGCGCGGCTGTGCCGTGATCTGGACGCTGGCGTTCTTCTCGACCTCGCCGCCCTCGCCCTGCTGCACGACCACCTCGACGCACTTGCCGGCGCGGAAGAACGTCTCCGTGGGCTCCTTAACCGAGGCGAGGATCAGTCCGGGCAGGAAGATCGCCGCGCCGACCGCCTCCTTGATCTGCACGTCCGAGGCCCCGTGGCCGGAGGTCCCGCCGCTCGTGCCGGACGCGGCGCCGCCCGGGCCACTGTCGAAGCCGAACGACATCGAGGACGAGGCGTCCCACTGGTACGGCGCAGGCTGGCCGTTGGAGGTCGCGACCCCCTGGGCCGAGACCGTGCTGCTCGAGTCCATCTCCATGTGGTAGACGCGGGCGTTGTCGTTGACCAGCAGGCGGAACGGGGCCTCGAGATCCGTCGCGCCCGTGGAGCCGGCCGCCGCAGCCCCGGCGTCCGTCCAGTCGGTGTGCAGCTTGAGACTCGCCATGCCGCTGACGACGCCCTGCGCATCGGGGCAGGCGTTGATCTCGAAGTGCCCCGTTGCCGATTCGGTCAGGATGCCCTTGGCGGCCCCCGTCGAGGCATCCGTGATGGTCGCCGTGTCGTCGATGGTCACGTCGATGACGACCTTGCCGGCGCCGCTGCTGAGGGTCATCGTCTGGTGCAGCACCTGGGACGTGTGCTGGCCCCCGTCGGTGCTGTTCATGGTCTGCGGCTCCGACGGCACCTCGCCCGACACGGCCTCGTCCGCGTGCGCGATGGCCGACGCGCCAGCCTGGATCGCGAAGGCCGCTGCGCTGAAGGCCGCGAGGCCCGTGAGGCCGGCAGCCGCCTGGAGGTCGGGGGGCGCGATCCCGGGCAGGGAACGCGTAGAGGCAAGGAGCCCCGATCCCGCGTCGGCGAACCGATCGCGGATCCCCTGGAAGAAGACCGCGCCCGCTGCGGCCTCCGCGTTGTCGACCGAGGTGAGCACGGCCGCCCCGTCCGGGCCGATGGCTTCGGCCACGCCCGCCTCCTGGCGATCCTGGGTCACCAGGCGCCGCTCCTCTCCCCCGATCTGCTGGAGGGTGGCGTCGCTGTACTCCGGCGTCTGCACGGTGATCCCGTCGATAACGAGCGCGGCTGGTGAGCCGCTCGCGCCCGGCGCCGTATCGGAGGGGCTTCCGGGGGCGGGACTTCCAGGGGCCGGGCTCACGGAGGCCGACCCGCAGGCGACCACGATCAGCGCCGTCACCAGGCCAAACGCGGCGGAACGTGCCCCTTCCGTCTGGAGTCGAAGGCCTACACCCCGAGCCATCCGCGTTATGTAGCCGATGCGCGTCCTGGAGGCAAGGCCTGTTCCCGCCCGCCCGCGAGGACGTCGGCCTTCTCGCCTGTTCGCCATTCCGCCTTCTCGCCCGTCCGCCATTCCGCCCTCGGCCAGGGCCGCAGTGCGGTCGCGCCGCCGTGGCGATCGGCAAGATGCCCCACCATGGGCCAGTGATCGCGATCCTGGGGGGACTCGGCGCGGCCATCTGCTGGTCGGCGAGCACCCTGTGCGGCGCGCGCGCCAGCCGGGCCATGGGCTCGGCGCCCGTGCTGGCCTGGATCATGCTGGTCGGCCTGCTCGTGGCGATCCCGGCCGTCCTGATCTCGGGTGCGCCGTCCGAGTTGACCCCCGCGACGATCTTCTGGCTCGCGGCCGCCGGTGTGGGGAACGTCGTCGGGCTGTTGCTCGAGTACGTGGCCTTCCGCTACGGCAAGGTCGGCATCGTCGCCGCCATCGCCTCCGCCGAGGGGGCCGTCGCGGCGGCCATCGCGGTCCTCGCCGGCGAGTCCGTCGCGCCACTGGTGGGGCTGGCGCTGGCCATGGTGGCGGTGGGCGTGGCGCTCGCGGCGCTGACGCCGAACCTGCCCGGCAGCTACGCTCCGCGGCCCCGCCTCGCCGCCGCCTGCGCCGTTGTCGCGGCGCTGCTCTTCGGCCTCACCCTCTACTCGCTCAGCCGCATCAGCGCCGAGCTGCCGCTGGCGTGGACGATCCTGCCCGCTCGGTTGCTCGGCGTGGTCGCGGTCGCGGCCCCGCTCGCCGCGACCCGGCGGTTGCCCTGGCCGAGCACCAATGCGCCGCTCGTCGTCGTGGCGGGGCTGGGAGAGGTCGTCGGCATCCTCCTCTACGGGGCCGGCTCGAGGCAGGACGTGGCCGTGGCCGCGGTCCTCGCCTCACAGTTCGCAGCGATCGTGGCGGTCCTCGGGTGGCTGCTCATGGGCGAGCGCCTGTCGCGGCTCCAGGTGGGCGGCGTCTGCACCGTGATCGTGGGCGTGGCCTGGCTGGCGGTGCTACGGGCCTGATGCCACTCGCCGCATCGCGGTGGAGGGCCGCGACCGCCGCCTGTGCGCCCCGCCGATCTCGGCTCACCCGGACCGTGATGCAATCGACGGCATCGCTGCGGAGAGGGCCGCGCCCGCGCGCCCGCCGATCTCGGCTCGCCCCTCTCGGCACGTCGCGATGGTGATGCCACTGACTGCATCACGGCGGAGAACCTAGTCCCCGCGACCGCGCTCCGCGCGCCCGCGGGCGTCCTAGTTCCCGCGCGGCGCCAGCTCCATCCGCTGCAGGAACGTGATCCGCCACGGCCAGGCCCACGGCTCGGCGCGGACCACCTGCAGCGGCCCGCCATGCGCCTGCGCGAGCGGATCCGGCAAGCCCTCATGGAGCGGCACGGCACCCGGCCGGATGTCCCACACGAACGCTCGACCGCCCGGCCGCAGCACGCGGGCGATCTCGGCGAGGCCCGCGGCGGGATCGGCCCAGTGGTGCAGCGACAGCGTGCTCACGACCGCGTCGAAGGAGCCATCGGCGAAGGGCAGGGCGGCCACGTCGCCGACCACGAACGTCGGGGCCGGCACGCCCGCGCCCAGCCGCCCGACCGACGCTCGGGCCCGCTTGATCATCGCCGGGTCGAGGTCGAGACCGGTCACGTCGAGGCCATGGTCACGGGCCAATCGAGTCGACAGATGGCCTGGCCCGCAGCCGACCTCCAGCACCTTCGAACCCGGCGGCGCGACGCGGGCCACGTCGGCGGCGATGCCGCGAAACAGCGGCCCCATGAGGAAGCGGCTCGCCCGGTCGTACGCGGTGGCATCGCCCATGACGATGCCGCCGGGTGCCTCCACACCGCCCCTCCCGAGGCCCCGCACGTGCCGCGCGACGACGACCGCGACGAGGGCGAGCAAGGTCGTGAGGGCGGCCACACCAGCCGCGAGGCCCAGCCTCAGCGATCGCGACCGTGCCATGACAGCTAGCTCCCCTCGGCGATGAGCGTGTCGCCCCCGAAGGCGAGCGCCTCCGCCACCTGGTACCGGTCGGCGAGCTTGTTCCAGGCCTCGAAGCCGGGGTGGTGGTCGTGCTCGTGGTGACCCTCGGCGGTGGGGAACTCGACCGCCACGAGGTACTGCGTCGCGCCCTCCACTGAGCGGGACGAGATGTCCAGCCGGGTGAGCGTGGCGCGCCGCATCACTCCCCGCCCGATCAGGTCGCGCCAGACCGGCAGCTCGTGCTCGCGGAAGCCCGCCTCGAACGCCTCGACATGCTCCGCCCCCACGCTCAACACCACCGTCACGACCTGCATCAGTCCCTCCTCTCGGTAGATCGACCGAGCCGGCGCGCCGTCGTGCCGCTCGGCCAGCGGATGACGAGCCCAAGGATGCCGGCGATCGTGGCCACGGCCAGAACGGGCACGGCGGCCTTGGCCGCCAGCGGCGGGAGCACCAGCGCGAACAACGGATCCGGATCTCCAAGCCTCGCCTGCAGCGGCCCGAATGGGCAGTCACCGCGGCCGATGACGAGCGCGCCGCCCTCCAGCGTCAGGAAGCCGACGCTCGCCGCCAGCCATCGATCGCGCCTGCCCGTCGCCACGCAGGCCCAGATGTAGCCCAGCGTCGACAGGCCAACGACCGAATACGCGGCGTGTGCCACCCGAAAGGCCTTGGCGCCGCGGCCCAGCTCAGACCAGTCCCTGCCGAGCCCTCGCAGATCCACGCCTGGCCGCCCATTCACCCCGAGAGGATGACACGCGCGTGTTCGGGCCGGGCCTGGCCGCCCGCGCCCGCCTAGCG
>DATHCS010000161.1:0-2177 GCA_035319405.1 Candidatus Dormiibacterota bacterium
TACCCGCATACGAAATTTCCAATCATGCGAAGCGCGGTGCCGAATGCCGACATAATCTCATTTACTGGCGCTATCACGAATATGCCGGCATCGGGCCCGGCGCCCATGGCCGGCTGGACATCGATGGCGTCAGGCATGCGATTGCCACCGAGAAGCGGCCGGAGTCCTGGCTGATGCGGGTCGAGGCCTCGGGCCACGGCGTCGGCGTAGCACGCCTCGAGTTGCTGGGCCAGCTCCTCGTGCACCTCGGCCGCGCGCGGAGCGGGCAGATCGAGCCGCGGCAGGCGCTGGGCCACGAGCTGCCGGAAGTCCGGCATCGCGTTCCTGCTCATGCGCTGCTGAGCCCGGCGACGCGGCCCAGTGCCAGGATGAAGCCTTCCCAGACGCCGCGCTGCCTCGCCAGCACCCGGCGCCCGCTGGAGGTCAGCTTGTAGAACCGGCGCCGGCGCTGGCCGGCCTTCTCGACCCAGCGCCCGACGATCAGGCCACGGCTCTCGAGCCGATACAGGAGCGGATAGAGCGAGGCGGCGTGGAAGCGCAGCACGCCGCCCGAACGCTGCTCGATCAGCTTCGCGATCTCGTAGCCGTGGCGGGCGCGTTCCTCGATGAGCGACAACACCAGCAGCTCGGCGCTGCCCTTCTTGACCTCGCGCTCGACGCCTTGGTCCATATAGGTGGCAATGCTACATATATGGCTCACAGGGATCAAGCCGAATTCGGGCCCGCCCGCGTGGTAGCCTGCGCGCGCGTGCGCCGCATGGCTTTCGCCGCTCCACTGCTCGCCGCCTTCTTACTGCGGGCCACCGCCGGGCGGGCGCCGGAGCTCGTCGAGCGCCACTTTGCGCGCGGGATCTATCCCCGGCTCGGCGGCCGGCTGGCCTGCCTCACGAGCCGAGCCCCGCTCTCGATCGCCGAACTGCTGATCGCCTTGCTCGCGGCCGCTTCGGTCGCAGCCGTCGCCTTTCGCTGGCGCAAGGGGCGCAGCCCGCGCCCGAGCGGGGCGGCGCGTGCGCGAAGGGTCGTGGCGGTCGCAGGCGTGGCTTACCTCCTCTTTCTCGTGCTCTGGGGGCTCAACTACCAGCGCCAGCCGCTGGCGCTGAGCCTGGGGCTCGACGCGCGGCCCGCGGCGATCGACGAACTCGTGGCAACGAGCCAGGCGCTGATCGAGGAGGCCAATCGACTCCGGGTCGGGCTGCCCGAGGACGCGGCCGGTGTCATGCGCCTAGGCGACGGACTCCGTGGAGCGCTGGGCCGGGTCGAGGCCGGCTTCTCCACTGTGGCCAATGGCATGAGCGTGCTGGGCGGCGCCTGCGTCCGGCCCAAGCCGATCCTGGCCTCGGCGCTCTTCTCCTGGCTCGGTATTTCCGGCATCTATTCGCCCTTCACCGGCGAGGCGAACGTGAACATGGACGTGCCGGATCCCGATCTTCCGTTCAGCGCCAGCCACGAAGCCGCGCATCAGCGCGGCCTCGCCCGCGAAGACGAGGCCAACTACGTCGCTTATCGGGCGTGCCGCGCACATCGCGACCGTGATTTCCAGTACTCCGGGGTGATGGCCGCGGGCCAGTATGCGGTCGGAGCGCTTGCGGGCGTTGACCCGAGCGCTGCCCGCCTGCAGGCGGAGCGTCGCTCCGCCGCCGTGTCGCGCGACCTGGCCGCGATCCGCGCGTGGGTCGCGCGTCACAGCGGCCCGGCGATGGCGCTCTCCGAACGGGTGAACGACGCCTACCTGCGCAGCCAGGGCCAGGCCGGGGGCGTACGCAGCTACGGCCGTATGGTCGATCTCTTGATCGCCGAAAGGCGGCCGGCGAGGGTGCCCTAGGCGTCGCCCGGCCGGCCTGCGCTCGGCTCTTCCAGGCTCGCGCCCAGGTCGGAACGGGAGGCCTGCGCCTTCTCCCGATGGACCGGCTTGCTTCCGATCAGCCACGCGGGGTTCATCGGATACTCGTCGGGATCGAAGATCACCCAGTAGAAGTGCCACACCACGATCGCGAGCGTGGCCAGCACCGCCTCGTAGTAGTGGACGACCTGGGCCACCTCGTGCCACAGCTTGGGCAGCGTCCGGAGCACGGGCTCGGTGAACAGCAGCATCAATCCGGTCACGATCATCGCCGCGGATCCCCAGATGAGCGCCCAGTACTCGGCCTTCTCCGCAAAGTTCCAGCGACGACGAGGCG
>DATHCS010000162.1:0-3021 GCA_035319405.1 Candidatus Dormiibacterota bacterium
CCCTCCCTTCCTGGAGTCGGTCGACCGTGCCGACCACGTTCTACGGTCGGCCTCCATCCTCGTCCGCGCCAGTGCCGCTTGTCCCGATCCTCCTGTGGGGTGAGCGCTGTGTCACGTGAGGTGGCACTCGAGGCGGGGACGCTGCAGGCGACTCGACCCAAAGGAGGTGCAGGCGATGGGCCTCATCAGCGACCACTGCCCGTTCTGCGACGCGGAGCTGCGACTGGAATGCTCGGCGTGGCAGGCGGCGCTCGAGCTGCACTGTCCCGGTTGCGCCACGACGATCGAGCTTGCGCCCGATCCGCCCGAACCAGCAGGCCAGCTGCCTCAGGCGGCCTGACCGCCTCAGCCGACCCGGCGGGTGAGCAGGAGCCCGCCGGCTGCTGCCGCCACGGAGATGCCGAAGGCCAGCGCCAGTGCGGTGGTGGGTTCCCAGCCCTCGGCCAGGCCGAGCGCCACCAGCGCGCCACCCAGACCGGCCCCGAGCGCCGTGCCCAGCACGTCGGCCAGCTGCATGCTCGAGGTCAGGGTTCCCTGTTCCTGGGGCCGCGCCGCGCGCAGCACGACGAGGGAGATGACCGAGTAGCTCAGGCCCATCCCCAGGCCCGTCACGGACCAGCTGACGATGGCGAGCGCGACGGGCACCGCGGGGGAGAGGACGCTGGCCGTGAGGGCCACGCCCAGCGTGACGCACAGCAGGCCGGCCGCGAGCAGTCGCCGCGGGCCCTGGCGGCCGACGAGCCGTGCCTGGATCCAGGAGCCGGCGGTCCAGGCGAGCGTGGCCGCGGTTAGAGCCAGGCCCGCCACCACCGGCGGCTCGTGGCGAATGGAGACGATCGTCAGCGGCAGGTACGCCTCCGCCCCGAAGAAGGCGAACGTCTGCACGCCGCGGAGGAGGATCGTCGCCGGCAGGCCCGTCCGGGCACGCAGCGTCCCCGGAGGCACGAGTCGCTGCAGGGCCGGGATGCCGACCAGCAGGCCGAGGGCCACCAGTGCGGCGCCCAGCGCGCTCGCCGCTGACAGGCCGGCCAGCAGCGCCGCCGCAGCGGCCGCGACCAGCAGCACGGCGCCGAGGCGGGCCAGCGCCGCGCGGCCGGCCAGGGTCGCCTCTGCCGCCGGACCGATCCGCTCGACCGCCAGCCGGCCGAGCGATGGCACGGACAGCAGCCCGGCCAGCATGAGCAGTGGCAGGAGGCCGAGGAAGACCCAGCGCCAGCCGATCGTCGCCCCGACCACGCTCGCCAGGCCCGGCCCCAGCAGACCCGGCACGACCCAGGCGGTGGAGAGGAAGGCGAACATCAGCGGCCGCGCCGTGTCCGGGAAGCCACGGCCGATCGCCACGTACGCGACCGTGGGGATGGCCCCCGCGCCGAGACCCTGCACGAGGCGCCCCGCGACGAGCATGGCCATCGATCGGGCGAGCCCGCCGACCAGCAGGCCCAGCCCGAAGAGGACCAGCCCCGCGACGTAGGGCCACACCAGGCCGCGACGGTCGACGACCATGCCCGCCACGACGATCCCCACCAGGTCGCCCAGGAAGAAGGCGCTGAAGGCCCAGCCGTAGAGCGCCAGCCCCTGCAGCTCATCGGCGACGACCGGCAGGATCGTGGCCACGGCCAGCGCCTCGGCCGCGACGGCCGTGACCGTGAGCACCAGGCCCAGCGCGAGCGTGCGCCGCTCGGGGGCCCGGATCAGCGTGAAGGCCGACGGCGTCCCCGCGGTGGACTGCTCGAGCGTCGCCATCGCGGCCACTCTAGCCGCCGGCTCACATGCGCTGCAGCATCGACCCCACGATCTCGCCGAGCACCGGCAGGGCGTAGCGCAACAGGAGCATGGCCGCGAGGGCAACGCCCAGCACGAGGACGACCCGCAGCAGGATGCTCTGCAGCATCGTCAGGGGGCCGCCCGCGAAGCGCGCCACGATGAGCTCTACCTCGTCGTCCCAGCCACGAGGCGGGTGCACCTCGGCGATGCGGGTCGTGACGCTGGGAGTCACGCCGGTGTGCGGCTCGCTCAGCGCCGGTCGCGTGCCCCGGCAGGCGGGGAAGCGGCGGCACCACAGGACAAGCGACCCGGACGTCGGGTCGCGCTGCTGGACCATGGGGGCGCCGCAGCGGGGGCAGGGCTCGACCACGTCCCGAGTCTAGGCAGCGAACCGATGGCGCGGCCCCGTACAGGGGTACCATCCGCGGATGGCCAGCACGACCGCACCCGACCGCCTACCGTACACCGGCGATGCGGACGCCGACCGCCTCCTGGCCCATGACCCACTGGCCCTGCTGATCGGCTTCACCCTCGACCAGCAGGTGACGGTGCAGAAGGCGTTCAGCGGACCCCTCGAGCTCAAGCGCCGGCTGGGCGGCCGGCTCGACGCGGGTGCCATCGCGGCGATGGACCCGGAAGTCCTGGCGGGGCGCTTCCGCGAACGGCCCGCGTTGCATCGGTTCCCTGGCAACATGGCCGCTCGGGTGCAGGCGCTGTGCGCCGCCATCGCCGGGGAGTACGGAGCGGACGCGAGTCGCATCTGGCGCCAGGCGCGAGACGGGCGCGACCTTCGCGCGCGCCTCCTGCGGCTGCCGGGCATCGGCGAGATGAAGGCCGACACGATCGTGGCCGTGTTGGCCAAGCGTTTCCGCCTCGACCTACCGGGTCTCGCCGAGGTGCTGCCCGACCATCCCACCCTGGGCGACGTCGACTCGCCCGAGGCGCTCGCCCGCTATCAGGCCGGCAAGCGTGCCTACAAGGCGACGCTGCGTGCCGGCGGGTCGGCCGAGGCGGCCGCGGAAGCGGCCATGTCAGTGGACGCGGAGCTGGTCTGAAGGCCCGCCCTCCCGCTGTCGATTCCGAAGGGCCCGCGCGTCGACTCATCGAGAGGCGGAACCCGCCACGGGGCGGCCCTCTCGGACGGAGGACCACGATGGCCAGCAGGATCATCCACTGTGAGGTGCTGGGCAAGGACGGGCCGGCGCTGCAGCGCTTCTACGGCAGCCTGTTCGACTGGCGGCTCGACACCAACCACGC
>DATHCS010000163.1:0-2183 GCA_035319405.1 Candidatus Dormiibacterota bacterium
GATGGTCGGCGCAGAGGTACGGCCGGGCGAGGGCATGGCCGGACGGGCCATCCGCGATCGTGCCCTGGCGCTCGCAGAGGACTTCCGACGCCCTGACTACCCGCTCGCCGTGCAGGACCTGGCACCGCCACGCTACGCGGCGGCCGCCGGTGTGCCCCTCGTGCGGGATGCCACGGCGGTCGGGGCGCTCACGATCATGCGCAGCGCGGACGGGCGCCCGTTCACGCCGCTCGACCGCGAGGTGATGGAGCAGCTGGCAAGCCAGGCGGCCCTTGCCATCAGCAACGTCTTCCTCCATGCCGACGTGGCGGAGCTGGCGATCCGCGACCCCCTGACAGGGCTCTACAACCGCCGCCACCTCGACGAGGTCTTCGAGCAGCTCCTGGCGACCCGCGCCCGCGCGCCCCGCCGAGAGCGCCCGCCGGTCGCGGTGATCCTCTTCGACCTCGACCACTTCGGGCGGCTCAACCAGGATCGCGGCCACCAGGCCGGTGACGTGGTGCTGCGGGAGTTCGGGGCCATGCTGCGGGAGCGCTTCCGCGCGGCAGACCTGGTGGCGCGCTACGGCGGCGAGGAATTCCTGGTGGTGATGGTCCGTGCGACGCGTGACGATGCCGTGCGGGCTGCCGAGGAGCTGCGGCTCGCGCTTGCTGCGCGCATCATCGCCGGTCCGGACGGCGAGACCATCCGGGTGACCGTCTCGGCCGGCTGCGCGGGCCTCGACGACGCGGAACCGACCCGGGAGTCGCTGCTGCGAGCCGCCGACGTCGGCCTCTATATGGCCAAGCGCGCGGGGCGCAACCAGGTGGTCGCCGCCTGACCGCGACCCGGGGCGCGCCGTCGCCCCGTCAGAGCGGCGGCAGCTGCTGGTCGAAGCGGAGCGCGTCCGCGAAGAGGTCGCCCCGCTCGGCGATCCGGGCGGGCATGCTGCGGATCGTCCAGCGGTCCGGTCGCAGCTGCGGGTCGTCCAGTTCGTCCCAGCTGATGGGCGCCGAGACGGGTGCCTGCGCCAGGGGCCGCACGGCGTAGGGCGCCACGAGCGTCTTGTTGGCCGCGTTCTGGGTGTAATCCAGGCGCGCCCGGCCGCCGCGGCCCGCGACCGACCACTCCCAGCTCACCAGCTCGGGGACCATCGCGCCTACCGCGCGGGAGAGCTTCTCCACCCAGGCCGCCGTCTCGCGGAACTCGTAGCGCGGCTCGACGGGCACCCAGATCTGGAGGCCCCGCTTGCCGGTCACCTTCGGGCAGGCGCGCACACCGAGGTGCCCGAGCGCCGTTCGGTAGAGGCGCGCCAGGACGAGGACCTCCTCGAACGTCGTGCGGGGGCCCGGGTCGATGTCGATCAGGGCGTAGGTGGGGCGGTCGGGTCGCTCGGTCCGCGAGGTCCATGGATGGAGGTCGATGGCGGCCTGGTTGGCCAGGAAGGCGAGCGTGGCCACGCGCTCGGCCACGACATAGGTGTGGGACTGGCTCGGCTCGGCGGAGGTGTAGTGCCAGCGGGCAACCCATGCCGGCGCGTGGACGGGGATCTCCTTGTTCCAGAAGTGCGCGCCGCCGGGCCCATCCGGCCAACGGTCGAGCGTCAGGCCGCGGTCGCGCAGGTAGGGCAGCAGGACCGGCGCCACGGTCACGTAGTAGCGCACCAGGTCTCGCTTGCTCAGGCCGGCCTCGGGGAAGAGCGGCTTGTCCAGGTTGGTCAGGTTGACCTCCTGCCCGCCCACCGACCAGCGGCCGCCCTTGCCCAGCCGATCGAGTGCCGCGAGCTCTTCGGCCGTGGCCGACTGCGCCGGCGCCGTCCCGCCCGTGGCGCTGCTCGCATCTCCCCCGGATGCTGCGCGCCGGGGCGGCTGGTGGCCCGGCGGCGGCTCCGCCGGGAGCGGCCCCTCACCGGGGAGGGGCTCTCGGACCACCTCGCGCGGGTCCTTACCGATCTCCAGGCCCTTGAAGCTCGCCTGTCGGAGGAGGTCGTCGCTGGTCCAGTCGCTGAACTCGACCCGGATCACCAGCTGCGGCTCGGTCCAGTGCACAGCCCGGAGGCGCGGCGGGTTGGCGAACGGCGAGGCGGTGCTCTCCGTCTTTCGCATACGCGTCAGCAGCCCGGCGCGGGTGCGCGTGTCGATGCCGCTGCCGACCTCACCGGCATAGACGAGATCGCCGTCGCGGTAGACCCCTACCAGCAGCGC
>DATHCS010000164.1:0-9122 GCA_035319405.1 Candidatus Dormiibacterota bacterium
CACCAGGCCTGCCGCCAGCCCGATGGCCAGCGCCCCGAGGCCGATCTGGGTCGCGCGGGCCCGGTCCCGTGCCGCGGCGTGGGCGTCGGCCACCGCCTCGGTCCGGCCCAACGGTCCGAAGTTGTAGACCCCGCGCGAACCGAACCCGGCACAGAAACGGAGGGCGGCCTGCAGGTAGCCGGCCGCGGCGCCGGCAGCCGGGAGCGCCACCAACAGGCGGCTCCACCGCGGCGCCCCGACGGCAATCAGCCCGGCGAGCAGCCCGCCACTCGCGAGCAGCCCGACGTGGCCCGCACGCCGTCGTCTCGCGATCTCGGCTGGCCCGATGTTGCAGCGCCCCGGTTCGTACCTCGCGAGGTCGTCCAGGGGATCGGAAGGGAAGAAGAGGCTGGCCTGGGTCATGGGTTGGTCCTGACGCTGGGTGACTGGTGGCCGACGCCTGCGCGTCGGTGCGGCCCTTTCGGACAAGGGTACGGCCGAAGCGCGCCCGCGGATGCGCACGGCCGGCTTGGCCCGGTCGCGAACGGCCGTCTCAGAACGGCTTGAGCACCATGAGCGCCACGATCACGAGCACGATCGCCGTGGTCAGCACGCCCAGCCGGCTGGAGCGGCGGGCGGCGGCGTCGTAGGCCGGCGAGGTGGGGTCGCGCTCGGCCTCCGCGAGCTGGCGTCGCACGGCCGGCGCGAAGAGGATGATGCCCAGCAGTGCCACGGCCACGTAGAGGACCAGGGCGGCCGCCAGCCAGCCGCTGCGCAGGTCGTACTGTCCGCTGACCACCATCAGCAGGCCAGTCACCAGCAGCACCCCGTAGGCCGGATTGGCGACGCGGCTGTCGAGGCGGCGCACCGTCTCGATCACGAAGACGAGGCGCGCCTGCTCCCGGCCGGCGGCCCGCAGCCAGAACGCGTAGGTCACGTTGGCGCCGACGGCCACGATGGCGGCCAGCACGTGGATCAGCTTCAGCACGAGCACCAGGCTCACGCCTCGACCATACGCCGCTCGGCCCGCGCCCGTGACCCCGTGCGAGAATCGCCGCCATGCCCCAGGCCCTCATCGTCCAGAAGTACGGCGGCTCCTCGCTCGCCGGCGCCGCCCGCATCCAGCACGTGGCGCGTCGCATCGCGGCCGAGGCACGCGCCGGGCATCGCCTGGTGGTGGTCGTCAGCGCCATGGGCGACACCACCGACGAGCTGCTGGCGCTGGCCGGGCAGGTCACCGAGGACCCGGATCCGCGCGAGCTCGACCAGCTGCTGGCCACCGGCGAGCACATCAGCGGCACGCTGGTGGCGATGGCCCTCCACGCGCTCGACGTGCCGGCCATCTCGCTGACAGGCCCGCAGGCGGGCATCCGCACCGATACCGCCCACGGTCGGGCGCGCATCGCCAACGTCGACCCGGCGCGCCTGCTGCGCGAGCTCGACGAGGGCCGCGTGGCGATCGTGGCCGGCTTCCAGGGCGCTACCGGGGAGGGGCAGGAGAGCGAGATCACGACCCTGGGACGGGGCGGCTCGGACACGACCGCCGTGGCGCTCGCGGCGCGGCTGCAGGCCGCCCGCTGCGAGATCTACACCGACGTGGATGGCATCTTCACGGCCGACCCCCGCGTGGTGCCCGAGGCACGCCTGTTGCCCGTGATCGGCTACGAGGAGATGCTCGAGCTGGCCCAGCAGGGGGCCCAGGTCATGCAGACGCGCGCCGTCGAGCTGGGTTGGGTCAACGGCGTGGAGATCGCCGTTCGCTCGACGTTCGGCGACGGGCCCGGCACCCGCATCAAGGAGGACCCCGACGTGGAGCAGCGCAACAAGGTGCGCGGCCTGGCCACGGACCGCCAGGTGGCCAAGGTCACGCTGGTGGCCGTGCCCGACCGGCCGGGCGTCGCCCGGGCCGTCTTCGCGCCGCTCGCGGAGGCCGGCATCAACGTGGACATGATCGTGCAGAACGTGGGCCACGAGGGCGCGACCGACCTCTCCTTCACGATCGCGCGGGGCGACCTCGCCCGGGCGCGGCGATTGCTGGAGGGGGTCGTGCGAGAGCTTGGTGCGCGCGAGCTCACGACCGACGCGACGGTGGCCAAGGTCTCCATCGTCGGGGCGGGCATCCATACCGCGCCGGGCTACGCGGCGCGCATGTTCGGGACGCTCGCCGATGCGGGCATCAACATCGAGATGATCTCGACGAGCGAGATCCGCATCACCTGCATCATCGCCGAGGCGGACCTGGAACGGGCCGCCATGGCCCTGCACCGGGCATTCGAGCTCGCGCAGCCCGACGCGGTCGAGCCCGGCGCCCAGGCCGCGGCCGGCTGATCGGGGGCCGGGTGGCGAGCGGAGCGGCGTGAGCCGGGGCGGCGTCGGCTCCGGTTTCCCCGCGCGACTGGAGCGATTCAGGGCGGTCGATTCGACCCAGCGCGTCGTGCGGGAGTGGCTCGACCAGGGTGTCCCCGAGGTCTGCGTGGCGGTGGCCGACGAGCAGACCGCCGGTCGGGGGCGCGAAGGCCGTGCCTGGCGGGCGCCGTCAGGCGCGGCGCTCCTGCTGTCGGTCGGGTTCCGGCCCCCCGACCTGCTCCTCGGCCATGCCTGGCGGCTCGGCGCCACGGTCGCCCTGGCGATGCTCGACGCGGCGGAGGACCAGGGCCTGCGTGAGGGGCTGCTGCGCCTCAAGTGGCCCAACGACCTCGTGGCGGATGGGCGCGACGGTCTGCCGCGCAAGCTGGCCGGGGTGCTCGGCGAGACGGTCGCCGAGGCGGATGACGCGCGTGCCGTGCGCGTCGCCCGTGCCGTGGTGGGCATCGGCGTCAACGTCGACTGGCCGGCCTCGGCCTTCCCCGCCGATCTCGCCGATGCGATGACCAGCCTCCGCGAGCTGGCCGGCCGGCCGGTGGATCGCGACGCGTTGCTGGAGGGCTTCCTGGCGCGCCTGGAGCCACGGTACGAGTCGCTGCTGCGCGGGGAATTCGACGCCGCCGGCTGGTCGCAGCGGCAGCGGACCACCGGCGCCTGGGTCGAGGTCGAGCTGGCCGGCGAGCGGCTGGTCGGCCGCGCCAGCGGGGTCGAGCCAGAGACGGGCGGCCTGCTGGTCGACACCGAGGGCGGGACCCGCCTGGTCGCCAGCGGCGAGGTCGTCCGCTGTCGGGTGGCCGTTCCGGGGGTGTAACGGCTAGACTGCGGCGGTGTTCAGGAAGGCAGGGGAGCGCGCCCCAGAGCGTCTCGTCCCCTACGACGTGGACCGGCCGGCGGTCGAGGCCGCCCGGCGGGACCCACGAGACTTCGAGCCGCTCTACCGGAAGTACGTGGGGCAGGTGTACAGCTTCGCCGTCTACGAACTGCACGATCACCATGCCGCCGAGGACCTCACCGAGCAGGTCTTCATGCGGGCGCTGGTCGGGTTGCCGCGCTTCGAGGAGCGCGGGACCGACGGTCTGAGCACGTTCCGCGTGTGGCTGTTCCAGATCGCCCGCAACGCGCTCGCCAACGAGCGTCGCGGCCGCATGCGCCATCCCCAGGCGCCGCTCGAGGCGGCACTCGGGCTGCCCGCGCTCGGGCCCGACCCCGCGGCGGCCAGCCTCGAGCGCGATGCGCTCGACCGGGCGTGGCAGGCCATCGCCCGCCTGCCCGGCGACCGTCGCCGGGCGCTCGTGCTGCGCTTCGTCGAGGAGATGACCACGCACGAGATCGCAGGCGTGATGGGCCGCTCGGAGGGGTCCGTGCGCGTCCTCATCCACCGTGCGCTGCGCGCCGTGGCCGACGAGCTGCGGCGTGACTGACGCCGCGCTGCGCCTCGACGCCTACCTGGAGGAACTGCTCGCGGACCGGGAGGCGCGGCGCCCACGTCCCGCCGCGCACGCCACGCCGGCCGTCGATCCGCGGGAGGCCGTGGCCGCCGACCTGCTGGCGCGCGGGCTGGTCCGCTTCCATCCGTCCTTTCGCTTCGAGGAGGCGCTCGCGGCGCGCCTCCGTGCCACGGCCGATGCGATGCGGCTGGCGGCGGCGGCTGGCGGCTCGCCGGCGGAGGGCACCCTGCTCAGCTTCCCCGGACTGTCCGCGGCGTCCCCGATGCTGTCGCGCGAGCGCGTCCCGGCTCGGGGCCTGCTGGTGGGCGGCGCCATCGCCTCGGGCGTCTCACTGGCGGGCGCGGCCATCCTGGCCTGGCGACGCGGCCACCGCCTCGCCTCGGAGGGCGACTGAGCGATGCCCCTGAAGCTGCCCTTCCGCACGCGCGGCCAGGAGTACCCGCCCGACCTCTGGACCCGCTGCCCGAGCTGCGAGGAGATGGTCTACAACAAGCAGCTGGAGAAGAACCTGCGGGTCTGCCCCAACTGCGGCCATCACTTCCGCCTGCGAGCCGAGGCCCGACTGGCCAACCTGCTCGACCCGGGCACGTTCGAGGAGCGTGACGCGACGCTCGAATCGCTCGATCCCCTCGCGTTCGTGGACCAGAAGCCCTACCCCGAGCGCATCGCCGCGGCGCGGGCGACGACCGGCCTGCGCGACGCCGCCGTGTGGGGCACCGGCGCCATCGGCGGGCAGCGCGTGGCGATCGTGGTCATGGACTTCGCCTTCATGGGCGGCTCGATGGGCTCGGTCGTGGGCGAGAAGGTGACCCGCGCCGGCGAGTACGCGCTGGCCGAGCGCGTGCCGCTGGTCGTCGTCTCGGCCTCCGGCGGCGCGCGCATGCAGGAGGGCACCCTGGCCCTCATGCAGCTGGCCAAGACGAGCGCCATCATCGGCCGCCTGCACGAGGAGGGGGTGCCCTACGTCAGCGTCATGACGGACCCCACCACGGGCGGCGTCTTCGCCTCCTTCGCCGCGCTCGGCGACGTGAACCTGGCCGAGCCCAATGCGCTGATCGGCTTCGCCGGTGCGCGCGTCGCGGCGGGCACGATCGCGGAGTCGCTGCCGCCGGGGTTCCAGCGCGCCGAGTTCCTCTTCGGACACGGCTTCGTCGACCAGGTCGTGCCGCGCCAGGAGCTGCGCGATCGCCTCGTGCTGCTGCTCGGCTACCTGCGCCCGGCGCCGCGCGACGGCGAGCGCGCGGCCTCCAGCAACGGCAACGGCGGCTTCCGGCCGCTGGGATTCCTGGAGGGCCTCGCCGGGGAGCCCGAGCGTGGCTGACCGCGGCACGCTGGAGGCCGGAGCGCCCCCCGCCGCGGTGACCCGCGACGAGGCGGCCGAGGCGCAGGTCTGGGAGCGCGTCAAGCTCGCGCGGAACATCAAGCGGCCTCACAGCCTGGAGCTGCTGGGCCTGATGGCGAGCGACATCCTCGAGCTGCACGGCGACCGCCTCTTCGGCGACGACGGCGCGATCGTGGGCGGCTTCGCCCGCCTGGATGGCCACCCGGTGGTGTTCGTTGGGCAGCAGAAGGGCGCGGACACGGAGGAGAACATCCGCCGCAACTTCGGCAGCGCGCACCCGGAGGGGTTCCGCAAGGCGATGCGCCTCTTCGCGCTGGCCGAGAAGCTGAGGCTGCCCGTGCTGACCCTGGTCGACACGGCGGGGGCCCATCCGGGCCCCGCCTCGGAGGAGCGCGGCATCGCCGAGGCCATCGCCCGCTCGATCATGACCATGACCCGCCTGCGAACGCCGATCGTGGTCGCCATCATCGGCGAGGGTGGGTCCGGCGGGGCGCTCGCGGTGGCCGCCGGTGACGTGGTCATCGCCCTCGAGAACGCGGTCTACTCGGTCATCAGCCCGGAGGGCTGTGCCAGCATCCTGTGGCGCTCCGGCGAGGCCGCCCAGCAGGCTGCGGCGGCGATGCGCATGACCGCCGGCGAGCAGGTCGCGCTCGGGGTCGTCGACGCGGTGGTGGCCGAGCCGAGCGGCGGCGCCCAGGAGGACCCCGCGGCCACGGCGCGCGCCCTGCGCGCGGCCATCGTGCCCGAGCTGGAGCGCCTGGCGGCACTCTCCACCGAGGAGCTCCTCGCGGCGCGCTACCAGCGCTATCGCGAGATGGGAGCCTTTGCCGTGGCCGAACCGCTACCCGAAGCGCGCGTCGAGCGCCCCGGCCTGGCCGACCGGCTGCGCGGCATCTTCGACATCCGGCTGCCGCTCGGCACGGCCGATCCGGGCCGAGAGGCGACGCCCGAGGCGGCAGACGACCTCGAGGCGCCCCTGCGGGAGGAGCTCTAGGTGGCGACGCGAGGCTCGCGGCGGGCGGCGGTGCCCGACACGGCCGGAGCGGCCGAGCAGGCCCGCGGCGACGCGCTGGCGATGCAGCGCCTCAGCGAGGCCGTGCTCCCGGCGCTGATCGCCCGCTTCGAAGCCAGCGGCCTCGGCGAGCTCGAGGTGAGACGGGGCGACTGGCGGGTGCGCCTGCGCAAGCCGGACCACGGTGAGGTGCTCGCGGCTCCCGCCGCCGGGGGCGGTGCGATCCGCGCGGGAGGCGACGGTGCGAGCGGGGCCGGCCGTTCGGGGGTCGCCGCCGCGTCGGCAGGGCGCGGAGCGGCATTGTCGGCCGTCGGGCCGGGTCGGGTCGCCACCGCCGCAACGGGCGGTGGCACCGCCGCTCGACGCACGGCCACGTCCCCGGCCGTGGGCTACTACATGCCCGTGGCGGCGATGACGCCCGGCCGCCTCGTGCGGGCGGGCGACGTGGTCGGCTACGTCGATGTCCTCGGCGTGCGCCAGGAGGTCGTGGCGCCCCTGGACGGCGCGATCGCCCGCGTGCTGGCCGAGCTGGGCCAGGCGGTCGAGTACGGCCAGGAGCTGGTGCGCCTCGATGCCGCTCCGCCCGTCGCGCCGGGCCTGGACGACGAACCGCTGGCGGCAAGCGACCTGCCGCCGTCGGAGGCCTGAGCGTGTTCGAGCGGATCCTGATCGCCAACCGGGGCGAGATCGCCCTGCGCGTGCTGCGCACCTGTCGACGCCTCGGCATCGGGGCGGTGGTGGCCTACAGCGACGCCGACCGCGACTCGCGCGCCGTGCAGCTCGCCGACGAGGCGATCTGCGTGGGACCTGCCGAAGCCAAGCGCTCGTACCTGTCGGCGCCGGCGATCCTCTCGGCCGCCATCGTCACCGGCTGTGACGCGATCCATCCCGGCTACGGCTTCCTCTCCGAGGACGACACCTTCGCCGAGATGACGCGGGCCCACGGCCTGACCTTCATCGGCCCCCCCGCGGAGGTGCTGGAGCGCTTCGCCTCCAAGGCCGGCACGCGGGAGCTGTTGGGCCGCTACGGCCTGCCCACCATCCCCGGCTCGGACGGCATGCTGCGTGACGACGAGCATGGGCTCGCTGAAGCTGAGCGGATCGGCTATCCCGTCCTGATCAAGCCCTCGGCGGGCGGCGGCGGCAAGGGGATGCGCATGGTGCGGTCTCCCCGCGAGCTCCAGCAGGCGCTCACCGTCTGCCGCTCCGAGGCCCGCGCCGCGTTCGGCGACGATTCGTTGTACCTCGAGAAGTGGCTCGAGGAGAACCGCCACGTCGAGGTGCAGGTCATCGTCGACCGCTACGGCCACGGGGTGCACGTGGGCGAGCGCGACTGCTCCGTGCAGCGGCGCCACCAGAAGGTCGTCGAGGAGGCGCCCACGCCGGCGCTGCCGCCGGCGGCCCGCGAACGGCTCTGCGAGAGCGCCCTGGCGGCGGTCGTGGCGGCCGGCTACGAGAACGTGGGGACGCTCGAGTTCCTCGTGGACGGCGAGGGGAACTACTACTTCATCGAGATCAACTGCCGCATCCAGGTGGAGCACCCCATCACGGAGGCCCTCTCGGGCATCGACTTCGTGTCCGAGCAGGTGCGCATCGCGGCCGGCGAGCCGCTGGGCTACAGCCAGGCCGACGTGGTCCTGCGCGGCCATGCCATCGAGTTCCGCCTCAACGCCGAGGACGTCGCGCACGATTTCCGGCCACAGTCGGGCATCGTCGAGCGCTACCTGCCGCCTGGCGGGCCCGGCGTGCGCATGGACAGCCACCTCTACACCGGCTACGAGGTGCCGCCTTACTACGACTCGTTGCTGGGCAAGCTCGTCGTGTGGGGACCCGACCGACCCTCGGCCATCGCCCGGGCCCGCGTGGCCATCGACGAGCTGGTCATCGACGGGCTCATCAGCAACGTCGCCTTCCACCGCGCCATCCTGGCCAACGAGACCTTCATCGGCGGCGCCTTCACGACGAACCTGCTGGACCGCGTCGGCAGCGCGGCCTTCGTGGCCGCGGCGGCAGGGACCTGAGGTGGCCGTGGAGGGCGTGGGGGACGCGACGGGCGGGGTCGATGCGGGCTCGGGTGCGACAGGCGACCGAGTGATCCTCAGCACGGCCCAGATCGAGCGCCTCATCCCGCACCGCTGGCCGTTCCTCTTCGTGGACCGCATCGTGGACTACGATGCGAGCGCCGGCCGGATCGTGGGCCTCAAGGCCGTGACCGCCACGGAGTGGTTCTTCCAGGGCCACTTCCCGGACCTGCCAGTGATGCCCGGCGTGCTGCAGGTCGAGGCGCTCGCCCAGACGATGGCCGTCTATGTCGCCCGGCAGGAGGGCTACGGCGACCGCATCGGCCTCTTCGCCAGCATCGAGGGGTGCCGGTTCAAGCGCATCGTGCAGCCCGGCGACACGCTGCGCCTGGAGGTGACCATGGAAAAGCTCGGCCGCCGCTTCGGTCGCGGGCGCGGCGTGGCCAGCGTCGATGGCGAGGTGGCCTGCGAGGCGCTCCTCAGCTTCATCATCCCGCCGGAGGGCGCGCTGCGATGACCCGCGTGCACCAGCGATGAGCCTCCGCCTCGCCGTCCTCGGCGACGTCCACGGCAACGTCGCGGCGCTCGAGGCGACCCTCGCCGCGATCGAGAAGGCGCGGCCCGACGCCATCGCCCTGACCGGCGACCTGGCCCTCAACGGCCCCCGACCGGCGGAGGTCGTGGCGCGCGTCCGGGACCTGGTGGCGTCGGGGGCATACGTGATCCAGGGCAATACCGACATCGCCGTGGCGGACTTCGACTACTCGGCCGCCTTCCCCTGGTTCGAGGAGGTGCCGGCTCACTACCGCGCGGCGGCCGAGTGGACCCACGACCAGCTCACCGACGCGGACCTCGACTTCCTGCGTTGCCTGCCCGCGGAGCGTCGGATCCACGCCAGCGACGAGCTGGTGCTCGTCTGTCATGCCTCGCCGGGCAGCCAGACCGACGGCTTGCCG
>DATHCS010000165.1:0-5310 GCA_035319405.1 Candidatus Dormiibacterota bacterium
GCGGCCAGGCGCCAGGGTGTGCCCCTCGTCATGACCGTGCATAACTTCCGCCTGCGCTGCCCCAACGGGCTCTTCTTCACCGACGGCGCGCCGTGCCAGCGGTGCGCTGGCGGTGCCTACGTCCACGCCGCATTGCACGAGTGCTTCCCTACCCGCTCGCAGGCCGGCGTCTATGCCAGTGCCCTCTGGGCGCATCGGTTCGTCCTGCGGCTCGAGGATCAGGTGGACCTCTTCATCGCCCCGAGCCGCTTCCTGGAGCGCCGCCTTCACGACTGGGGCATCGCGCCGTCCCGCACGATGGTGATCCGCAACTTCACCGACCTCGCCTTCGGCACGCCGGGAGGCGGATGGGGTGGGCTGTACCTGGGGCGGCTCTCGCCCGAGAAGGGTCTCGACGAGCTGCTGGGCGCCCTGCGGGCCGCGGGTGACCCGCCGTTCCGGATCGCCGGTGCGGGGCCGAGCGATGCGGCGCTGCGGACGCGGGCGGCGGATCTGGGTCTCCGCAGGACCGAGTTCCTGGGCCAGCTCGACCGCGCCGAGGTGGCACGCGAGCTCGCTGCTGCACGGTACGTGGTGTTTCCGTCCGTGTGGGACGAGAATGCGCCGCTGGCTGCCCTGGAGGCGATGGCGGCAGCCCGTCCGCTGCTCGTCAGCCGCCGCGGCGGTCTGCCGGAGCTCGTGGACGAGGGAGGCGGCCTGAGCTACGAGGCGGGGGACCTGGCTGGCCTGGCCGAGGCGATCTCGCGGCTCGATGCCGACGAAGCCATGGCAACCGGCCACGGCGCTCAGGCGCTCGCTTTCGCCCGCGAGGCGTTCTCGCCGGCCGCGCACCGGCGCCAGCTCGAGGCAGCTTACGAGCGCGTGGTGGTGGCCGAGCGGGCGACGCGCCCACGGCGACGCACGCGCGGCGTGGTGACCGTCCGTCCCCCGCTTGCCCCATTGCCTGCCACCGGCAGGCCCGGGCGTCGCCGCCGCCAGGTCGCTCCCCCGATGCGGGTCCTGATGAGCCACTGTTACTACCGCGACCTGGGCGGCGAGAACCTCTCCTTCGAGGCCGAGGTCGAGGTGCTGCGAGCCTTCGGCCAGCAGGTCGTGACCTACACCCGCGACAACCGCGAGCTCGACCGCCTCGGGCTGGTTGGCAAGGCCCGCGCCGGACTGCTCACGGTGTGGGCCCAGGACTCCTATCGCGAGCTCGAGCGGCTGATCGCACGCGCACGGCCCGACGTGGCCCACTTCCAGAACACCTTCCCGCTCATCTCGCCGGCGGCCTTCCATGCCGCGCATCGCGCGGGCGTGCCGGTGGTGCTGGCGCTGCGTAACTACCGCCTGCTCTGCGTGAGCGGGGTGCTGTACCGCGACGGGCGGGTGTGCGAGGACTGCCTCCATGCGCCGGCCCTGCTGCCGGGCGTGGTGCATGCCTGCTATCGGGGCTCGCATGCCCAGTCGGCGGTCGTTGCCACCATGCAGGCGACCCATCGCCTGCTCGGCACCTGGACCGACGCGGTCGACCTGTTCGTTGTTCCCACGGCATTCGGGCGCGGCAAGTTCGTCGAAGCCGGCCTGCCCGCCGAACGGATCATCGTGAAGCCCAACTTCGTGCACCCGGACCCCGGCCTCAATCCGACGCCAGGACGATGGGCGGTCTACGCCGGGCGACTCGCCCCCGAGAAAGGCGTGATGACGATGCTCGAGGCCTGGCGCCGCTCCGCACCGATGCCCTTGCGCATCGTGGGCGATGGCCCGCTCCGCGCCGCCGTCGAGGCCTTCGTGGCCCGCCATGGCCTCGAGGGGCGCGTCGAGGTGCTGGGCGCGAGGCAGCCCGCCGAGGTGATGGCCGTGATGCGCGAGGCGCGCCTGGTCGTCTTTCCCTCGGAGTGGTACGAGACCTTCGGGCGAGTGGCCGCCGAGGCGTTCGCCTGCGGCATCCCGGTCGTCGCCTCTCGCCTCGGCGCCATGGGCGAGGTGGTGGAGGAAGGCGTGACCGGCCTCCACTTCTCCAGCGGCGATGCGGAGGACCTCGCGGCCAAGGTGGCCTGGGCCGAGACCCACCCCGACGAGGTCGCGGAGATGGGCCGGGCCGCCCGCCAGGAGTACGAGCGCACCTACACTGCCGAGCAGAATTACTACCGGCTGCTGGAGATCTACCGTCTCGCCCAGCAGCGAGCCTCGGCGATGCGCTAGGGTCATCGCGGGCGGGACGTGAGAGGGAGTGCATGGCCCAGGAGCTGACCGACGGCGCGATCGCTGGTGTGCGTGTCGTGCCGCTGCGCCGGATCCCCGACGAGCGCGGGACGATCTATCACATGCTGCGGCGGGACGACCGCCACTTCAGTGCGTTCGGCGAGATCTACTTCAGCTCGGTCTACCGTGGCGTCATCAAGGGCTGGCACCGCCACCATGCGATGACGCTCAACTACGCCTGCATCCGGGGCCGGATCAAGCTCGTCATCTACGACGACCGCGATGGTTCGCCGACCCGAGGCGTCGTCGCGGAGCGCTTCCTGGGTCCCGACGATTACGCCCTGGTCGTCATCCCGCCGGATCTCTGGGTCGGCTTCAAGGGCATGTCCGATGAGGCGCTCGTCGCCAACTGTGCCACGGAGCCGCATGATCCGGGGGACACGGAGCGGCTCGATCCCCTGGGGGACGCCATCCCGTACGACTGGGCGGTCCGGCATCGCTGAGCACGACCGCCGGTGGCGTCGGCGGCAGTTCATCCTGGGCCCGCCCCGCCCGGGGATCGATGCCGGGTGGCATCGCTACACCGTCGGACCGGGCTGGCTGCTCGAGGCCCACCCGGAGCTGTCGGTCACCCAGGCCCGTGCGTCGGGCGTGGAGCTGACCCTGCTCGGCTATGCGCTCGACCCGCGAAGCCCGCTGCGCGGCAATGGCGAGCTCGTGGAGGACCTGGCCGGCCGGGGTACGCTCGACAGGATCCTGGAGGGCAGCGCCGCATTCGGAGGGCGATGGGCCCTCGTCGTCGCGGAAGAGGTCGGGCTGCACCTCCTGACCGACGCGACTGGCCTCCGTCAGGTCTTCTACACGGCCGGCGTCGGCAGCCGCTGGTGTGCCTCGCAGGCGAGCCTCATCGCGGCCGAGGCAGGCATCGCCCGCGACCCGGAGGCGAGTGCCTTCCTCGGCTCGCTCTACGTCCGCGCCTACAGCGAATTCTGGTGGCCCTTCGACACGAGCCCGTTCCGCGGGGTCCGACGTCTGCCGCCGAACCACGTGCTCGACCTGGAGCGCGGCGAGGTCACCCGTTACTGGCCCGTGTCGGCCCCCGCGCCCCGTCCCTTCGAGCGTGTGGTCGACGCGGGTGCCGAGCTGCTGCGGGGGTCGCTCGAGGCCGCCGCGAACCGCGCGCCTCTCGCGTTGACGCTCACGGCCGGCCTGGACACGCGCGTGCTGCTGGCTGCGGCGCGTGACCTTCGCTCGAGGGCGGTCTGGTACACGCTCGACCCCCGCATGCTGCACACGTCGCCGGCGGACCTCGACGTTGCCGCGCGTCTGTCGGCGCGCCTCGGCCTCACGCACCTCGTGATCGGTCGCGGACCGAAGGTCCCTGATTACCGGCGGCTCTACGCCGAGAGCGTCGACGCGCCACACGCGGCGTGGGCCACGGTCGGCGAGGGGCTGTGGGAGGCCTTCCCGCCAGAGCGCATGGCGGTCTTCGCCAGCAGCAGTGAGATCGCACGCGCGCCCGAGCACTGGCACGACAGCCCGCGGCGGGTGACGCCCGGGTCGTTGGTCGCCTTCGCCAACATGAGCGCCGACGAGAGCGGCCTCGCGCGCACCGCCTTCGGCCGCTGGCTCGAGGACGCAGGCCCCTCGGCCGAGCGCTCCGGCTACCACCCCCTGATGCTCTTCTACTGGGAGAACCGCATCGGCAGCTGGCTGGCCACGGGCGTCGCCGAGTGGGACCTCATCCACGAGACGTGCGCGCCGTTCTCCTGCCGGCACCTGCTCGAGACGCTGCTTGCGTCCGACGTCGCGGATCGCCGCGGCCCTGCCTGCCGGCTCCACCACGCACTCGTCGAGCGGATGTGGCCGGAGGCGCTTCTCGAGCCGGTCAACCCGCTCAGCCGGGGCCAGCTGGCTCGCCAGTCGGCCAAGCGGGGCCTCTTCCGGGCGATGCGGGTGACCCGAACCTACCGACCGCTGATGGGCGCGTACCTGCGCCGTCGCAGCCGGCGCATGGAGCGGCTGTGAGGCGTTTCAGGCGCGCGTCGTTCCCGGCTCCGCGGCCCGCCGCCGCCGCTCGAGGGCGAACTCGCGCGTCCGCACCAGCAGCCATCGAGGTGCCAGGAGCAGCCCCACCACCTGCGGCACCCGGAATGGCACCACCGTCTCCGGGCTGACGCGGGCCGCGCGGCGGATGTCGCGCCAGGCCGCGGCCCGACCGCGGCCGCCATCGCGGTAGCGATGGGCCGAGGCGCGCCGCAGGTGGCTGCGCGCGATGGCGCTCCGCACGAGCGCGCGCTCCTCGTCGGAGACGGCCCGGCGGGCCTCGTGCGCGCGCAGCCCGACCGCGAGCGCGGCACCCTGGGTGGTGTACGCCGCGCCGTTGGACAGGTTGCGCCCGAAGCGGCCATGGGTGTGCGACTCTGGCCAGCCGGTGACCATGATCAGCGGCTCGTCGATGTAGGCCACATCACCGAACGCCGCGATGCGCAGGGCCAGCTCGAGGTCGGCCGACATGTCGGGGATGTCGGTGCGGTAGAACGTACCCATCTCCTCGATCACGTCGCGGGAGAAGGCACCGCCGTCCCAGGGCGGAGATCCAGGGGCGCACACCCGGCGCAGCCAGCCGGCCGCGTCGTAGGTCCCGTCAGATACGACCGCCGAACCCTCATAGCCGTAGTAGCGCACATCGTCGTTGCGGCCGTCCGGATCCACGCGGGCCGCGGCGGTGATGACCGCCGCGAGTCGGCCGGGGCGATCGTACGCGGCGATGCGCTCGCTGATGCGGTCGAGGCACGTCGGCGCGAGGCGATCGTCCACCGGCAGGAGGTAGAGCCAAGCGCCCCGCGCCAGCGCCGCGGTGCGGTCGAAGTTGGGGAAGATGTCGGCGTACTCGTCGAAGCGCTGGTAGCGGATGCGCGGGTCGCCGTAGCCACTGGCGATGGACGCCAGGTCGTCGTCGGAGGCGTTGTCGCCGATGACGAGCTCCCAGTCAGCGACGGTCTGGCCGAGGACGCTCTCGATCGCCCCGGGCAGCCAGCGCGCGCCGTTGCGGACGGGCACGAGCACGGAGAAGCGCGGCGCCGGTGGGCGGTCTGCCATGGACCTGGTGACCCTTTCGAGCGG
>DATHCS010000166.1:0-2542 GCA_035319405.1 Candidatus Dormiibacterota bacterium
GTAGACCGTGGCGGGCACGCTGCCGATGCCCAGTTCCCAGGCCGCCAGGACCATGTTCTGGGCGGCCCTTCCCAGGTCCCACATGACCGAATAGGGCTCGTCGCGACCGGGATCGGGCGTCACCAGGCCCACCGCCGCGGCAGCCCCGGCGAGGTGGCCGGCGTAGGGCCCGACGGCGGCCAGGTCGCGCAGTCGGTCGCGCTCGCGAACCACGACGAAGGCCCAGCGCTGGAGGTTCTTCGAGCTGCCCGCCCGTCGCCCGGCGTCGACGATGCGGGTGAGGGCGTCCTCGGGCAGCGCTCGGTCGGCGAAGTGGCGCACGACGCGCAGCGTGCTGATCGCCTGCCAGGTCTCCATCGCATCGAGCCTAGCGCGAACGAAACTTCACCGTCGGTCCACCGTGGATGAACCTGCGGCGCCCACGATGGAGCGGTCCGGTGATCCCGGACGCCCGCGCCCGCGGGTACCCGCAGCCGAGCCCAGACCGATGCCCTCCGACGCCAGCGAGCCCAGTCCCCAGCCTACGCCGCCGAGTTCGATCGAACCCGGCGCCCCGCTCCCCGATCCGCCCGCGGTGACGCCCCTCGAGATCGCGCCGCAGCCGTCGCCCGATGCGCTCGCCACACGGCGCTTGCGCCGCCTGCCACGGCCGGGACGCCGCTTCGCGCGCCGCCTCGCCGCCGGGGCCCTGCTGCTGACCCTCCTGGGCGGCAGCTTCGGAGCCGGCCTCGGCGTGCAGGCGTTCGTCCTGACGCCCGCCGACCAGACGCCGGACGCGGCCCACTTCGCGCTCGTCCGCGAGGCTTGGGACATCCTGCACCAGCAGTACGTCGGCGCCAGCGACCTCGACGGCACGAAGCTGGCCGACGGTGCCATCGACGGCCTCACCCAGGCGGTCGGCGACGAAGGCCACACCCGCTTCCTGACCAAGGATGAGCGCGAGCGGGAGAATGCCGAACTGGCCGGCACGTTCGTGGGCATCGGCATCCAGGTGGACCAGCGCGACGGGCAGCTCGTGGTGGCCGGTGTCTTCCCGCAGAGCCCCGCCCAGCAGGCCGGCCTGCGCAGCGGCGACCGCATCGTGGCCATCGACGGTCAGGCGACCGCGCAACGCTCCCTGGACGACCTGATCGGCAGCCTGCGGGGGGCAACCGGCACCACGGTCAAGCTGGCGGTCGAACATGCCCAGGCGACCAGCGCCACCGAGGTCACGATCACCCGCCGGGAGGTGCAGGTGCCGGCCGTCGAATGGGCCATGGTGCCGGGCACGCACGTCGCGGACATCCAGTTGCTCGAGTTCTCCACCGGTGCGGCGGAGCAGCTGAAGACGGCGCTCAAGGCCGCCCACAGCGCCGGTGCCACGTCCCTCGTGCTGGACCTGCGCGGCGATCCCGGCGGCTACGTCAACGAGGCCATCACGGTGGCCAGCCAGTTCCTCGACGGCGGGACCGTCTTCAGCGACCGCGACGCGTCGGGCAAGGTGACGCCACACGCCGTCGAACCCGGCGGCCTGGCCACCGACCTGCCGCTGGTCGTGCTGGTGGATCACGGGACTGCCAGCAGCTCCGAGATCGTGGCGGGCGCCCTCCAGGACGCCGGACGGGCGCAGCTCGTCGGCGAGACCACGTTCGGCACGGGGACCGTGCTGCACGAGTTCGGCCTCAGCGACGGCTCGGCGCTGCGGGTGGGCACGCTGGAGTGGCTGACGCGTGATGGCCACCAGATCTGGCACCACGGCATCACGCCCGATCGGAGCGTCGCGCTGCCGGCGGACACGCAGCCACTGACGCCTGACCAGCTGCCGGCGAGTGGCGCGCGGGGCATCGCGGCGGCCGACGCGCAGCTGGCGGCGGCGCTGGCGATCCTCGGGGCGAAGCCCTAGAGCAGCTCCCCGTGCGCCGAGCCGGTGGGCATGCCGTCCGGCGGGCGCGGCTCCTCGCCCGGGCCGTAGTGCGGCGCCTCCTGGGCAGCGCGCCGTTCGGCCGTCTGCAGGTCGCCCGGCTCGACGACCCCGGCATTGGTCTCCGTGGCCGCTCGCTCGCTGTCGAGTAGCAGGTCACCGTCGCCTTCCAGGAGGACGGGCAGCGGGGCTCGTGATTCGCCCTCGATCGCGCCGACCCCATACGGCACCCACTTGTGGGCGGCCTGGAGGCGATGCGCCTCGAGGTTGCCCCGCGCATGGATCTCCTCGAAGCCGGCCGGCTCGATCCACATGCGCTTACCTTCGAGCAACCCCAGCACACCGGTCTGGCCGGGCTCGGGGCGCGGGTTCTGGCAGAAGGCGCAGCTGGCCTGGTCGTGGGGGGTGTAGGCGAGCGGCTCTTCGTACGTGGTGAGGTAGCCCTCGTAGTTGCGCAGCACGACCTTGTGGTCGGAGTAGCTCACCAGGTAGTTGGGCATGACCGGGATCTTGCCGCCGCCGCCGGGCGCGTCGACGACATAGGTGGGGACCGCGTAGCCGGACGTGTGGCCGCGCAGGCCCTCGATGATCTCGAGGCCCTTGCCTATCGGCGTGCGGAAGTGACCGCTGCCCTCGACCAGG
>DATHCS010000167.1:0-3947 GCA_035319405.1 Candidatus Dormiibacterota bacterium
CCCCTCGCCGTACACGGAGGCGGCGCAGGCGATGGGCCTGCCGCTTGCCTGGGGCCATGACCCGAGCCACGTGGCGACGCCGACCGGCGCCCCCCTCGTCGATCGGCTGGCGGTCACCAAGTCGCTCACCTCGGTCCGGCCCGACCACCCCGAGCTCGCCGCGGCTCACGGCGCGGGCGTGGTCGTCGAGGCCTGGCAGCAGGTCGTGGCCGACGTTGCCCACACGCGCGACCAGCGGCTCGTGGCGATCACGGGGACGCACGGCAAGTCGACCACCAGCGGCTGGGTCGCCCACCTCCTGACGGTCGCCGGGCGCGATCCGTCGGCGGCCATCGGCGCGCTCCTGCCGGCCAGCCTCACGGGCGGCCCGCCCGCCACCGTCCGCTGGGGAAGCGGCGACACCATGGTGGTCGAGGCCGACGAGTATGCCGACAACTTCGGCCCGTACCGGCCGAGCGTGGCCATCGTGCTCAACGCCGAGTGGGACCACCCCGATGTCTTTGCCGACCGGGCCGCCGTGGTCGCCATGCTCGAGCGCTGGCTGCGCGCGGCGGCGGACGCCCGCCCGACGCTCGTGATCAACGTCGGCGACACCGGCGGACACGAGCTGCTGGCGCGGCTCGACGATTGGCCCGGCCGCATCGTGCGCTTCGTGCTGCTGAACGACGGGGAGCCAGAACCGCCGGCCGAAGTGCAGGGGCGCGTTGTGGCGGAGGCACGCGCCGGCGACGCGCTGCGCATCGAAGGTCTGCCGGAGGGGACCCTGACGGCCGGACTCCACCTGCCGGGCCGTCATTACGCCGCGGACGCGTTGGCGGTGGCCGCATCGGGACTCGCCCTGGGGGTCGACGCCTCGTCCATCGTCGCCTCGCTCGAGGGCTTCGGGGGGGTCGGTCGGCGGCTCGAGCTCAAGGGCGAGCCGCGCGGGGTGACCGTGCTCGACGACTACGGCCACCACCCGACGGCCATCCGCGCGACGCTCGACGCGGTCCGCCAGCGTTACCCGGCACGCCGCCTGTGGGCGGTGTACGAGCCGCTGACCTTCCATCGGACGGCCGCGATGCTGCAGGAGTTCGCGACGGTCCTGGCCGCTGCGGACCGGGCGGTCGTGGCCGACATCTGGGCCAACCGCGACCCGGACACGACCATCACCAGCGCCCAGGCGCTGGCGGACGCCACGACGGCCGCAGTGGGCGGCGCCTGGCGCGCCGTTGCGCCGGGGTCTCCGGAGGCCACCGCGGACTGGCTGGCGGCGGCCGTCGCACCCGGCGACGTGGTGCTGGTCATGGGGGGCGGGCGCTCGTACGTCATCGCGGCGAGACTCGTGGAGTTGCTCCGCGCGGGCTGATGGCCGCCTAGAATCGGGGGCCATGGCGCAACCGCTTACGCCCGGTGACGGACAGGACCTCCTGGCCCGCTTCAAGCAGGCTTGGGAGCGGCGCGACCCCGACGCGGCGGTGGCGCTCTTCCGCGGCGATGCCGAGTACCGCTTCGATCCGTTCGAGGCACCGCTCCTCGGGTCCAACGCGATCCGCGCCTACTGGAACGACGCCGCCGCGACGCAGCTCCACGTCGACTTCGACGCGGAGCGGGTGTGGGTCGCAGGCCGAACGGTGCTCGCCAGCTGGCACGCCGCCTTCACCCGTCGGGCCAGCGGCGAACGGGTACGCTACCGCGGCTTCATGACCCTCGAGCTCGACGACGGCGGCCTGGTGACGCGCTTCCGCGAGTGGTCGCTGGGGCGCACGGTTGGCCTCGATCGGACCTTCGAGGGCGAGGAACCGTCGCTGACGGCCGCCAGCGGAGCGGAGGGGACAGGAGGTTCGGATGGCCAGTGAGGTCTCCTTCGACGTAGTCAGCGACTTCGACCGCCAGGAGCTGGTCAACGCCCTCGACCAGGTACGGCGCGAGGTCGGCACCCGCTATGACTTCAAGGGGGTCACCGCGCAACTGGACCTGGGCAAGGACGAGATCACGCTGCTCACCGACAACGAGGGTCGCGCGGCGGCCATGAAGGACCTGTTGGAGAGCAAGGCCGTGCGGCGCGGGCTGAGCCTCAAGATCTTCGATTGGGGCCGCCTCGAACCGGCGGGTGGCGGCAGGGTTCGCCAGGTCATCGGGTTGCGGCGCGGCCTCGACGACGAGCTCGCGCGCCGCATCAGCAAGCTCGTGCGCGATGAGTTCCCGCGCGTGCGCGCTCAGATCCAGGGCGACGCGGTGCGCGTCTCGGGCAAGTCCAAGGACGACCTGCAGAAGGTCATCGCGCGCCTGCGCGTCGTGTCCGAGGACTACCCGGTCCCGCTGCAGTACGTCAACTACCGCTGAGCGGTCGCCCGGAGCCCGTTGGGACGGAGCGGCGCCGCGTGGCTGGCTGCGCACCGGGGTCCGGTCACAGCGGCGATGCGCGCTCCGGACGTGTGCGGGAGGGCCATCCGGCACTAGTGCGGCTGCCCGACGCCGCGCACCGTTCGGCGCGGGAGGACTTGTCCATGACCTCTGTGCTCGTGGCCTACTCGAGCAAGCACGGCGCGACCGAAGGCATCGCCGAACGCATCGGGGAGGAGCTGCAGCGGGTCGGCCTGCAGGCCGACGTGCGGCCCGTCCGTGCCGACATCGACGTGGCGGCCTACGACGCATTCGTGATCGGCAGCGCGACCTACATGTTCCATTGGCAGAAGGACGCCCTGGCCTTCGTGCGGCGCCATCGGGCGTTCCTGTTCACGCGACCGGTCTGGCTGTTCAGCAGCGGTCCGCTGGGCACGGAGACCATCGATGCCCAGGGTCGCGACGTGCGGACCGCCGCCGAGCCGCGCGAGCTGCCCGAGCTCGAGGCGACCGTCGCGCCGCGGGAACACCACATCTTCTGGGGCGCGCTGGATCGATCCAGCCTGGGACCACTCGAGTCGCTCATCTTCGTGATGCCCGCGGCCAGGAAGGCCATCCCCGAGGGCGACTTCCGCGACTGGCCGGAGATCGAGGCCTGGGCGCGGGACATCGCCCGCGGGCTGCTGGAACCGGTGGCTGCCCCCGCCTAGACCGGCGCCGCCTGCCCCCACATGAACGTTTGGCGTCCGCCGTTCGTCGGATGGGTCGGACGCGGCCGCTCAGTGCCGCGCGACAGCGACGGACGGGGGTATGGTGGGGAGCGCGATGGAGGGGCTGGGGGTGTCGGGGGCACGAGGGCAGGCGGCGCTGGCCCAGTCGATCGAGCTAGGTCTCGATCGCGCGTTCCGCATCGCCCGGGCCATCCTCACTGACGACCTGGAGGCCGAGGATGCCGTCCAGGACGCGTGCCTGACCGCGTGGCGCCAGGGGAGCTCGCTGCGCCAGGCCGACCGCTTCGAGCCCTGGTTCGACCGCATCCTGGTGAACGGCTGCCGCGACCGATTGCGTCGGCGCCAGCGCCAACGCGTCCGCGCCGTGGCCCTCGAGGCCGCCTGGCGAGCAGAAGGGGAGGGCTCCGTCCCCGACCCGGCTGAACGCGCCCGTGACGACCGGCTCGATCGCGCGTTCGACCGACTCGACCCGGATCACCGCATCGTCGTGCTGCTGCGCTACTGGATGGACCTCAGCGTCGACGACATCGCCGCGCGGCTGGGCGTGCCACAGGGCACCGTCAAGTCGCGCCTGCACTACGCGTTGCGCGAGCTGCGCAGCGATCTGGAGGCCTCCCATGGACGAGCCTGAGCTGGAAGCACGCCTGCGGGCGCGCCTCCACGTTCGTTTCGACGGAGCGGCTGCCCCGGAGCGGCTGCGGGACGCCGTGGCGGCGGACCTCACGGCCAGCGATCGGACGCACGGCCGCCGCTTCGCGCTGGCCGGCTGGTCACGCCAGCTGCTGGCGATCGCCGCGGTCGTCGTGGCCGTGGTCGTCGTGGCCGTCACCCTGCGCTTCTCCGTGCTTCCGGGCGAGGTCGGCCCCGGCGGATCGGCGAGTGCCTCTCCCG
>DATHCS010000168.1:0-4641 GCA_035319405.1 Candidatus Dormiibacterota bacterium
CCCCCCGAACTCGGCCGCCACGCCGAAGTTCAGGCAGATCGACTTCGCGTGGCCGATGTGCAGGTAGCCGTTGGGCTCGGGCGGGAAACGCGTGATGACCGTCGCGTGCCGGCCCTCGCGCAGGTCGGCGGCGACGATCTCGCGGATGAAGTCGGCTCGGCCCGGAGCCGGCGTCGTATCGATCAACCTGTTCACCTGCCCATGCGCCGGCGGATGATACCCCCGGGCCCCCCCAGCGGCTCGGTCCCTGCGACCCGCGGCCGGGGGTCGCGGCGGCCCATTCGAGCATGACCTGCTACCCTGCGGGCCGTGCTGCCGCCCGACGACGCCGATCCGGCGCCGTCCCCCCCGATCGATCTGCCGCCTGACGCCGCGCCCGGCGCGGCTGCCTCGGCCGAGCCGCTGCCCGAGGGGCTCAACGAGCGAAGCTGGCGTGCGCGCTACCTGCCGGCGGTGCTGAGCGCCATCGTGCCCGGGCTCGGCCAGCTCGTGCGGCGCCGCTGGATCCTGGCCGCGATCTTCCTGCTGCCGGTCGTCGCGCTGGCCCTGTTCGGGCTGTACGTGGCCGCCACGACCACGCCCACGGAGCTCATCGCCGAGCTGCTCGATCCAACGGTCATCTGGCTGATCATCGGGCTGCAGGTGGCGCTGTTGCTGTGGCGGCTGCTGGCCGTCGGCCAGAACCTCTTCGATCGTCGCCTGCCCCGTCCGGGCCGGCGCGACGTGGTGCCCGTGATCGTGCTGCTGGTCGCCGTTGTCGCGCCGCAGGCCTACGCCGGCTACGTGACCAACGAGGCGCGGCTCACGGCCGACACGATCTTCCAGCCGGACACCGCCACGACCGGGGCCTGGGACCCGAACGGGATGGCCGTTCCGCCCGACCCGAGCGACTTTGAGACGGCCTCGCCCGAGCCGTCCCCGTCGCCCTCCCCATCCTCGACGCCTCGTCTCAACGTGCTGCTCATCGGCGTCGACGCGGGCACCGGGCGCAACACCTACCTCACCGACACCATGATCGTGGCCTCGCTCGATCCGGTCAGCCAGACCGTGTCCATGGTCTCCATCCCGCGCGACATGGTGAACGTGCCACTGCCCGACGGGCGGATCTTCAAGCCCAAGATCAACGGCCTGCTTTCCTATGCGCGCTGGCATCCGCAGCAGTTCCCCGGCTCCAACGGCGATGGTGAGGACGTGCTGATGGGCGCCCTCGGGACGCTGCTCGGCCTGAGGATCGACTACTACGCGCGGGTCACCCTGGGCGGCTTCGTGCAGGTCGTCAACACGCTCGGCGGGATCGACGTCAACGTGGCCCACGGCTTCTGCGACCCGACGTACAACGATGGCTACGGCTTCTACAACGGCTTCTCGATCACCGCGGGACGGCACCACCTGAACGGCAACCAGGCGCTTGCCTACGCGCGCGTGCGCAAGGCGAGCGGTGAGAACGACTTCACGCGGGCGGCGCGACAGCAGGAGGTCATCTCGGGCATCCGCGATGCGATCGTCAAGGGACGATTCCTGAACGACCCGGTGGGCCTGCTCAGGGCCCTCGGCCAGACGTTGGCCACGAATGTGCCGCGCACGATGCTGCCAGGCCTGGCCAGCATCATGGCGCAGGTCGGGCGGACGCAGACGTACCGCACGGTGATCGCCCATCCGCTCGTCCGCTCGGGCTCCGACGCCCGCGGCTCGATCCAGCTACCCGACCTGGCCAAGATTCGGGCACTGTCGGCGGCGCTGTTCCCGCCCAGCGGCACCCTGCCGCCAAAGACGTACCTCGCCCCGCCGCCCTCGAGTAGCGGCGGCGGCTCCGGCGTCGGCAGCTGCGCTCCCGCGGCGACGCCCAAGCCGACACCCAAGCCCACCCCGAAGCCGACGGCCAAGCCGACACCGGCGCCGAGCACGGCGGCCCCGACGGCCGAGCCGATCCCCACGCTGGCGAGCCCCTAGGGCCGAGCGGCTCTCGCCTCGCGCCCGGATGAGGCGTACGATGCCGCTCCGCGCCGGTCGGACCGGCGCATCCGAGCAGCAGCAACGACCAGCCATGGCGCATCCGACGATCGCGAGCCCTCCTCGTCCCTCCACCCCGCCCGCGGGGCGGCGGCGATGGCGGCTGGCCGTCGCGGCGCTCGCCCTGTTGCTCACGGCCTGCGGTACCAGCCAGGCCGCCGGACGTTCGGCAGGATCGGCTGCGGGCGGGGGTCCGGGTGCGGCCGTCGCGGATTCGCCCGTGGCTCCGCTGCCCGGGGCCTCGGCTGCGCAGGCCACGCTCGAGCCCGTGGTGACGGCGCCCGCCGCCACGGCGTCGCGGGCTCCGGCCGGCCCGCCACGGAAGTCCGTGCCGCTCAAGCTGCCGGCCTACCGAATGGACATCTACCGCAAGGGCATCTTCGTCTCGCAGATCGACAAGCACCACTGCATGAGCGCGGCGATGCAGAACATGCTCAACCTGATCGGTCCCAAGGTCGATACCACGGCCGCCACCCAACGGCGCATCTCCGACCTGGCGCATCGCCTGTCCGATGACGCCCTCGACCACACCTGGGGCCCCAACGGATGGGCCAAGGGCCTGACCCAGCTGGGCGCCGGGACGTACGTGGTCGTGGTCTACGACACGCGGGCCGCCCAGCTCAAGGCGGCGGTCGAGGCGCTGCGTCGCACGGGCCGCCCGGTGGGCATCCTCGCCTGGTGGGGTGCCCATTCGTGGGTGCTCACCGGCTTTCGAGCCAGTGCCGATCCGGCCATCACCGACCACTACACCGTGAGTGCCTACAACATCGTCGATCCGTGGTACCCGCGCATCAGCTCGATCTGGGGCGCCGCCTCGCCGCCGGATGCGCTCCATCCCCCGGCCAACATGGTCCATAACCTGCCGGCCTGGACCCGGCCCGAGGGTCACTACCCCGACCGTGACGGCAAGTGGCTGCTGGTCCTGCCCGTCGACCCGCCCACGGCGCGAGGCGGACCCTCAGACCACGCCAGGCCGTACCTCTCTCCCATGTCGCCGGATCTGCCCCGCGCGTAGCCTGCCGCCGTCCAGACAAGCTCGGATCGGAGAGATGGCGGTCGGCTCGGTCCGCCGCGAACTGCGCGCCCAGCGTCCCTTCCTGCGTGCCCTGCGACTGCGGCGGCTCGTACGCGATCCGTACGTGCTGCTCATGGCGGCCGAGGTCGCGGCCGCGCTGGCGGTCGGCCTGATGAAGGGGACCGAGGTCGCTGCCCAGGTCCTGCTGGTCAGCCTCGTCTTCCTGTTGCTGCAGGCCATGCTGGCCCTGCTGCCGAGCGGGCAGCGGGATCACGGCGCGCAGCTGGTGTGGTCCGTCGGACGGCTGCTCATCATCCTGGCCTACGCGGCCGTGGTCACGCAGCTCACCGCGGAGGGGCAGCTGCGGCCGCTCTCGGTCCTCTTCGTGCCAATCGTGGCCATGGCCGCCTCGCTCGGCACGCCGCAGGCGGTGATCCTGGCCGCCGCCGCGACGTTCCTCTACCTCACGCCCGAGCTGCTCAACCTGGGCGACAGCAGCTACTTCGCCCTCCGCGGCATGGCGCTGGCCAGCGTGACCGTCATCCTGGCTGTCGGCACGCGCCGGACGGTGAGCATGCTCGAGCGGGCGATCCGCGACCTGCGCGCGGCGATGGCCCGCGATCGGCGCCGCGGGCGGCAGATCGCCGGCATCGAGGAGGTCGGGCGGACGCTCGCCAGTGCCGGTCCACGGCCGGAGCTGCTGGGTCGGGTGATGGACGTGCTCGTGGAGCGCTTCGGATACGACCACGTCTCCATCTACCTGCTCGATCCCGCCGATCCGGACCTCCTGCGGCTGGGCGCCCAGCGCGGGTACGAGGCGCCCATCGCCGAGTTCCGTGCCGGCCAGGGCGGCGTCATCGGACGCGTGCTGCGCACGCGCGAGCTGGTGTTCCTGGCGGACGTCGCGAAGGCGCCCGACTACCGCAGTGCCGACGCTGCCGTGGGCAGCGAGATCTGCGCACCGCTGCTGGCCCACGGGGAGATGCTCGGTGCGATCAACATCGAGGCCGCCGAAGGGATCCTGGACGAGACCGATGCTCGCCTCGTGGCCGCCGTCGCCGACCGCGTCGCCGCGGCCATCGCGCTCGGCCGAGACCGACAGGCGCTCACCGAGCGGGCGGCAGCCTTCAAGCGGCTGACGGAGCTGGGCACGCGCGTCAACGCATCCCTCGAACCGGAGGTGCTCTATCGCTCGCTCGCGGAGGGCGTCTCCCACGTGGTCGACGCCGATACGGTGGCCCTCACGGTGCTGGACCGGGCGAGCGGGCGGTACCTGGTGCGCGCCATCAGTGGGGGCGTGCCGGAGATGGTCGGCGCAGAGGTACGGCCGGGCGAGGGCATGGCCGGACGGGCCATCCGCGATCGTGCCCTGGCGCTCGCGGAGGACTTCCGACGCCCTGACTTCCCGCTCGCCATGCAGGACCTGGGGCCAGCGCGGTATGCGGCCGCCGCCGGCGTGCCTCTCGTACGTGACGCCACGGCGGTCGGGGCGCTCACCATCATGCGCAGCGCGGACGGGCGTCCCTTCACGGCGCTCGACCGGGAGCTCATGGAGCAACTGGCGAGCCAGGCGGCCCTGGCCATCAGCAACGCCTTCCTCCACGCCGACGTGGCGG
>DATHCS010000169.1:0-6139 GCA_035319405.1 Candidatus Dormiibacterota bacterium
CCCGTCAGACCCTGCTCGAGGCGCCGAGCACGGAGGCGCGTCTGCGCCAGCTCGACGAGCTGCTTCGGCGCGAGGTCGGGCTGCTCCGGCGCCACCTGAAACCGCTGGTGCTCGACACGGCGGCCGACGCCCAGCGGCGCAACTGAACGCCCCGGGCGTCAGCGCGCCAGGAAGCCCACCGTCCGGCTGACCCGGAGGAGCCAGACTCCGGGCGGAGGATCGTCCAGCAAGGGCACGAGGGTCAGCCCGCCACCGACCGGTGTCGGGCCGCTGACCTCGAGCAGCGCGTAGCGCTCGTCGGCCGGATCGGCCGCCACGTCGTGGTAGACAAGCTCAGTGCGCGCAAGGGAGCCCGGCGGCGGGTCCAGGCCCCCCGGGCTGGTGCTGCCCAGGCGGGTCAGCGGGAGGTCCAGGTCGACGGCCATGATGGTCCGGATCGCCACGGGGACCAGCAGCGTGTCCGGGGGCGCACCCGGGGGCGCGACGGTGTCGCGACTCGAGGGGATGGTGTCGAGCTGTCGTGACAGCAGCGGCGCCAGCTCCCGTTCGTTTCGGGCCACGGTCAGCTGCTGCGCGGCCGTGTCTCGCGTCGCCGCGTCGAGCGGCGCCGGCGGCCACCCGGCGACCAGCGCTACCAGGGAAAGCAGGACGAGCCCGAGCCCCGTCGCGGCCGCAGGGTTCCGGCGCAGCCAATCGAGCCGCCGGCTCAGCCATGTCCAGCCGGCGCCCGCGCCGACGCCGGCGCCGAACAGCAGGGCCACGTCGGCCGGGACGGCGTAGCGAAGCGTGACGAAGGTGCCCCGCGTGGCGAGGAGCATCAGGAAGGCGAGGATGCCCGGGCCGAGGGCCAGCAGGCCCACCAGGACAGCCCACTGCCGCGCGCGCACCAGGGCGAGTGCGCCGATCAGGCCGAGCACGCCGAACCCGGCCAGGGGCAGGTAGCGCAGTCCGAGCTGTCGCGCCAGGCGGAGCGGCGTCAGGACCGCGCTGCCGGCTGCCTCGGAGTAGCGCGCCGATACCGAGAGCCAGAAGAAGGGATCGCCGGTCAGCAACCAGTCATGGGCGAGCATCACGGGCAGCGCGCCGAAGCCGAGCAGGATCCACCAGCTGCCCGCCGGCACGAGGGTTGCGCCACGCCGGCGCCCGACGATCCACAGGCCGACCAGCACGAGCAGCGCGACGCCAACGATGACCAGCGTCTCCAGCCGCGCCAGCGAGCCGAGCATGAGCGCGAGGCCGGCCACGATCCACCGCGGTCGCGCGGCGGTGACCGCCAGCCCGGCGACAGCCCAGCCGACCATGGCCCAGGGCACGGCCGAGGCGATCCCGACCTCGCTCATGAGGGCCGGGGAGGCGATCAGGGCGATGGCGACGAAAGCGCCGGCGACGACGCCCGCCAGGCGGGTCGCCAGCCAGGCGCCGAGCGCGATGGCGACTCCGTACGCGCCGATGGTGGCCCACGAGAGCGCCCGCCAGTCGTCGAAGAGCCCGTGCAGGAGTCCGAAGACCACGGTGAGCAGCGGCTTCGGCGTGGTACTGATGAAGGCCTCGAGATGCTGCCCGGAAGTGATGCGCAGGAAGTGGATGACCGAGCTTCCCGCGTCATAGCTGACCGGGCCCGCATCGAATGGGCGCACGACGGCGAACGCGACCCCGACCGCGATCGCCGCCACCGCCAGCAGAGCGAGCACGGCGGCGGACCGCTCGCGCCGGTCGCCCTCCCGCTGCTCCGATCGCGAGGGCGCCTCAGCCGTCAGAGTAGCGCTCCTCCTTCCATGGATCGGCGCTGTTGCTGTAGCCGTAGCGCTCCCAGAACCCCAGCTGGTCGTGGGCGAGGAACTCGAGGCCGCGGACCCACTTGGCGCTCTTCCAGAAGTAGCGCTTGGGCACGAACAGGCGCAGCGGCCAGCCGTGCTCCGGCTCGAGGGGCTGGCCGGCGAACGTGTCAGCCAGCAGCACGTCGTCGTCGTCGAGCACGTCGAGCGGCAGGTTGGTCGTGTAGCCCTGCTCGCAATGCGCCACCACGAACCGGGCGTCGGAGCGCAACCTGGCCAGGTCCAGGACGTGCTGGATGGGCACGCCCTCGAAGTCGGTGTCGAGCTTGGTCCAGCGCGTCACGCAGTGGATGTCCGTATGGACCTGCTTACGCGGGAATGCCTTGAACTCCTGCCACGTGAAGCGCAGGGGATTGTCGACCTCGCCGTACACGCGGAAGTCCCAGGTCGCGAGGTCCGTCCGCGGCACCGAGCCGTAGTGCAGCACGGGGAACTTCTCGGTCACGTACTGGCCGGGCGGCACGCGGCGCTTCTGCTCGTCGCTGAGCTTGGCGCCGCCCAGCAGGCGGTCGATCATGGACGGCGATCCTTTCGAGCCCGGGAGCCGCTGGGGCGCGGCCCTCCGCACCAGTGTACGCAGCCGGGCCGCTGCACCCCTGACGGAAGGGGCTCAGGCCTCGTCGAGGGCGCCGTCGATGGCACGCAGGATGAACCGCGAGGCTTCGGCGCTCTTGCCGCCCAGCTTCTGGCCGGCCTCCAGGTCGAGCGCCGCATCGAGGTCGTCGAGGGCCTGGGCGAGGAACGGCGTGCGCACGAGTGCGCCGCTGGCGAACGCCTCGTCGAGGCGGTCCTCGACCTGGCGCGCCAGCTCCACGGCGTGGCCCTTCCGGGCCATGATCGCGCGCACCTCGACGCGCGCGGTGTCCGCGGCCTCGCCCGTGCTGCTCACGCCACCGGCGTCGCGCCGGCCGTGACCCCGCCCGCACCGGCGACCTCGCGACGGGCCCTCCACTCGTCGGCCAGGATGCCCATCTGGACCTCGTCCCAGAAGCGACCGTCGCGCCAGATCGCCTCGCGCAGCCGCCCCTCCTCGTGGAAGCCGGCCTTGCGGTACGCGCGCAGGGCACGATCGTTGAAGGCGAAGACGCTGAGGCCTACGCGGTGCAGCCCGAGGCGCGCGAAGGCGTGCTCGAGCATCAGCTCCGTCGCTTCGGTGCCGAGGCCGCGGCCCCACGCGTCGTGCTCGCCGATGGTGATGTGGTAGAGCGCCGAACCGTTGTCGGGGTCGAGCGCGCTGAAGGTGGCGATGCCGATGAGCCGGTCGCTCGGACGTTCGTGGATGGCGTAGGCGAGGGCCTCCGGCGCGAGCAGGCGGCTCTTGAAGAACTGCTCGACCTCCTCGGCCGGCATGGGTCGTGTCTGGTAGCGGGTCAGGCGAGCCAGCTCGGGATCGGCGTACCAGCGCACGACCGCCGGCAGGTTCTCGGGTCGGTGCCGCCGCAGCGTGACGGTGCGACCCTCGAGCGCAGGCGGGTGCCAGTGGTCCCGATCGAGCTCTCCGGACATCGGAGGCCGATGCTATACCATCGCCTCCGATGCGCCGCTGGAGCGAGACGGCCGAGCTCGTGGCGGCCACGAGCCGCACATCCGAGAAGGTGCGCATCCTGGCCGCGTACCTTCGCTCGCTGACGCCAGCCGAGTTGCCGCTGGCGGTGACCTTCCTCTCTGGCCGTCCCTTCCCCGAACGCGATTCGCGCGTGCTCGGCATGGGCTGGGCCGCCATCGCGGCGACGGCCGAGGCGGAAGCTGACGCACCGACGGGCGCCCTGGGGCGCTACTACGATCGATCCTCGGACCTGGGCCAGGCCGTCCACGACCTGTTGGCCGCGTCGGGTCGCCGGCACGCGGGCGAGCTGCCGACGCTCACCGATGTGGGGGACGCCTTCGCGGCGATCGCGGCGGCGCGCGGAGCGAGTGCCAAGAGCGCCATCTTCGCCGGGCTGCTCTGGCGCTGCGATCGGCTTACCGCCAAGTACGTCGTCAAGGTCATGGCGGGAGAGCTGCGCATCGGTCTGCGCGAGGGCCACCTGGAGGCTGCCATCGCGGCCGCCTTCGAGCGCGACCTGTCGGCGGTGCAGTGGGCGAGCATGCTCACGGGCGACCTTGGGCGGACCGCCGAGCTGGCCCGCGACGATCGCCTGGCGGCGGCCGAGCTGACCCTCTTCCGTCCCCTCAAGTGCATGCTCGCCTCGCCAGCGGCGGACGTGGCGGAGGTGATCGCCCGCCTCGGCACCCCCGTCTGGGTCGAGGACAAGTACGACGGCATCCGCGCCCAGTTGCACCTGGGCGGCGGCTCGGCGCGCCTCTACAGCCGCGACCTGCACGACGTGAGCGAGCAGTTCCCGGAGGTCGTTGCCGGAGCGGCGCACCTGGCCTGGGAGGGCATCCTCGACGGCGAGGTGCTGGCCTGGCGCGACGGTGCCGCGCTGCCCTTCCAGCAGCTGCAGGCGCGGCTGGGGCGAAAGCGGCCGTCGGCCGCGGTCATGGAGGCCACACCGGTCATCTACGTCGCGTTCGACGCGCTGGCGCTGGGGGCGGGCCGCGGCGCGCCAGTGGAGCCCCTGCTGCGCCGCCCACTCCACGAGCGCCGCGCACTGCTGGACGGCCTGCAGCTGCCGCGACAGCCTGCCTTCGGGACCTCCCATCTCGAACGGGCCGCCGACGCGGCCGCGCTGGAGGTCCAGTTCGCCGCGGCCCGAGCGCGCGGGAACGAGGGGCTGATGGTCAAGGATCCCGCCAGCAGCTACTCACCCGGGCGGCGTGGCTTCGGCTGGCTCAAGCTCAAGCGACCCCTGGCCACCCTCGACTGCGTGGTGGTGGGCGTGGAGGTCGGTCACGGCAAGCGCCACGGGGTGCTCTCCGACTACACGTTCGCGGTGCGCGACGATCGGCCCGGCGCGACCAAGCCCTTCGTGACCATCGGCAAGGCCTACAGCGGCCTGACCGACGCCGAGCTGGCGGAGCTGACCCGCTGGTTCACCGAGCACACCCTTTCGCTCCACGGGCGCTACCGGGTCGTCGAGCCCACCATCGTGGTGGAAGTTGCCTTCGACACGATCCAGGTTTCCGGGCGGCACGCGTCCGGTTACGCGCTTCGCTTCCCCCGCATCGTGCGCGTGCGCGACGACAAGACGCCCGCCGAGATCGACGCTTGGACCGGCGTGGCGAGCCTCCACGAGCGCCTGGGCGTACCGGGACGCCTCACGGTCGAGACGTCCGCCTGACCCGAACGTCCGGTGCGGCCGGACCATCGGTTTTAACTGGGCGCGCCGGGTCGCGGCGTATCCTTGGGCGCCAGCAGTCCACCGCGGGGAGTCGCGCCGATGTTCGACCGTCCGGCAGAAGGGATCGGAAGCGCTGCCGAGCCGGCGATCGCGCCGGTCAACGAGCGCATCACACTGTTCACCGACAGCCTGCTCGTGCGAGGCCAGATCCGCACCCGGCAGCGGCGCCTGAGCGACGTCCTCAACGCCGCCGAGGCTAGCTTCCTGGTGCTCGAAGACGTCGTCTTCGAGGAGTTCGGCAGCCGCGCCATCGCCGATCGCGCCAGCTACGCGCAGATCAACCTGGCGACGGTGCTCTTCGGCGTCTCCGATCAGGCCGTTGAGCCCCTGCCCGAGATGCGCATGGTCAAGCTGAAGCAGATGGCGATCCTCAACGTGCCGCCCTTCCACATCACGGGCTACATCCACCTGCCGCCCGAGGCAGACTTGCACGGCGCGCTGTCCGAGTTCGAGGGCCGGTTCCTCCCCGTGACCGAAGCGACCTACTGGTCCGACCGCATCAACGAGCCACGCACCAGCGCGCCCATGGTTGCCGTCAACCACGCCCGGGCCCACATCCTGGCGCCGTACGAGCAGCGCGACGTGTGGGAGGTTCCTACCGGTCGCCCGGGACGGGCCGCCGCTCGCCCGGCACCCACCCCGGGCGAGGCCTGGCCCTCGGCCGACCAGTCGCCGACGGCCGATCAGCCCGGGGCCGCCGACACCAGCGCACCGGCCACCCCGCCCAGCCCGACGGCCGATCCGTGGCGGGACCTGCCGTCCGGCGGGGATCAGGGCTAGCGCACCGCCGCGGGCCAGCGGCCCGCGTCGTCAGCGGTCGACGGGGACGTCCGCGCGGGCGCCCCAATCGGCCCACCCGGCGTCGTAGACCGCCACGTCGGGGTAGCCCAGCAGGGTCAGCACGAAGGCCGCCTTGCAGGCCGCGAGCCCCGAACCGTCGTAGGTCACCACCCGCCGCCCGCGGGCCACGCCTGCCTCCTGGAAGAGGCTGCCCGTGCTGGATGCGTCGCGGAAGGTCTG